>JBAPMC010000393.1:0-33874 GCA_049278415.1 Solirubrobacteraceae bacterium | reverse complement strand
GGCGGACTCGGCGACCCCGACATGTGGGAAAGTGATCAAACCTCGGGATATGAATGCCAGGACGGTGGTTTTGATCCGAGCAGTAAGCCGCACCCTGAGAAGAAGGAGGAAAGGAAGGAAAAAAATGCGGCTGAAGAAAAAACCGAAGAAGAAGCATTTGCGAAGATGGACAAAGAAGAACAGGAAGCGCAAATAGAAAAGGAAAAGCTCGAAGGCCCCCACCAGCAGGAGCCAAACCAGCAGCCTTGTCCCACACCTGATGGCGGCTGCGACACGGGACTGGCCGACCTCATCATCAACCAGATAGCGGTCGAGCAGCAGGATACGACCACCGATCCGCTCCTCAACGCTTGGCAAGATCCTGTCGGCAACGAGGTGATGGACGAGTGCCGCAATGAGTTCGCTCTCGTTCGGGGTGGGGGAGTAACGGCGCAGGCGTTGAGCGACTCGGGCTCACTTTACAATCAAGTTATAGGCCCGAACAATTACTACCTCAATGACACCTTCAACCTCGCCGCGGAGAAGCTCGGCTACCCCGGTGTTGGGTGCCTGACTGGGATCAGCCTCCTACCTCAATTCACCGCCCCCAACCATGTGAACGTAAACGAACTTGTCAGCTTTGACGGTATGGAGTCAGATATCACCCTCAATGCGGGTGTCAGCTTCACCCCCACCGGCGAAGAGCATCCCGCTTACGCCACCTTCACATGGAACTTTGGCGACGGCTCAGCTCCCGTCTCTGGCGACGCTCCCGGCGCTCCCTCGGTTAACTCACCGGGAGTTTCACCGTGCGCAGCCCCATGGGAAGCGCCCTGTGCTGCAAGCGCTTACCACTCCTACCAGTATGGCGGCGTCTACCAAGTGACACTTACGGTGACCGATCTCGGCGGTAATACTGGTAGCGTGACCGAACCGATCACTATCGTCGGACCATCCCCCCCAAGTCCGTCATCAACAGGTGGCTCAGCGACCGTGACGCCCTCCAATACCCCTGCTGCAGGCGCTGTTCAGGGCCAGGCGGTAGTTACTGCTAGCCCTGCTGTCACACCCACACCACCACCGGTACTTGGTGCGTCCATAGCATCCAAGTCACTGAAGAAGGCCCTGAGCGGCGGTCTAGCAGTGCGCTACACAGCCAATGAGCAAGTGGCGGGCAGCATTCAGGTCCTGCTCGAAGGCACGGTAGCCAAGCGTCTGGGCATCCATGGAGCGACCGCTACTGGCCTACCGAAGGGCACGCCTCGCTCCATTGTGGTTGGCACGGCGGTGCTGGTCACCACCAAAGCCGGTCAGGGCACTATTCACATCAAGTTCTCCTCGCGCACCGCCGCACACCTGGCACGCACGCACAAGCTGAAGCTGACATTGCGCCTCTTCGCCCGCAACGCCTCGCGCCAGAGTCCGCAGACGACGACAGTTCTCAGCACTGTCACTCTCAACGGCTAAAAGCTAGGGGCGCGGGTAGGCGCCGCAGGAGCGCTCTAGGGCTCAGGCTCTACAGTCCGATCGGGTGGCGCACGGCATAGCCCGCCAGCGGCGGCGTTGAAACAAGCCAACGTGACGCATATGGCCCGCTGCGCCCTGCTGTGTCGAACCACATGCCGTCCACGTCCATGAAGGTGTGACCGGCGTTGGCGTAGATCGTGATCCAGCGTCCCGGGCCGGCTTCGCCCCAGTTGGCCAGATCGCCGGACACGAGTGGGGAGCTCAGCAGACCGCCTGCCGCCAGCGCATAGCTCACCGAGCCAGAGCAGTCATAGCCGTTGGCGATGAATGATCCGTGTCCCCCGCCCCAGATGTAGGGGAAGTCGGCGATCGCGTTTCCCCCGGCAATCACCCGCTGCACCGCTTCCGGAATATCGGTTGGGATTGGGATTGTTCCGTTTCCACCGACAGAGAAACCTCCCGCCACCGGTGTGAGCACGCGACGCTGGGCTGCTCGTTCCTGGGCCTTGGCGTGTTCCTCTTCGCCCAGCTCCTTGCGAACCTGGGCATCGGAGGCTGCACCCGGCGCCACCGCCGCTTCGGCAGCCACGCTCGGGGAGCTTGCGGACCGGTGGTTCACCGAGGCCGGCAGGGGAAAGCTCTTTGCTTCTTCGGGGTCGCGCACCTCCGCCACCGCCACAGCTCCCTTCGGGACCGCGGCAACGCTTGGCGAGGCCGCCGCCTTGGGGTGTGTGCCGGCCGCGCCAGCCTGTCCGCTGTGTCCATCGCCCCTCGCTCCTCGCCCGCGAGGGGCGGCCACCTGTGCTGCGCTCCCCGGCTCGGCCCCGATGGCCGCCGGTTTCGTCGATCCCGTGGCAATGCTGGCCTTCGTGGGCCGAATGCCTGTGGTGTGACCGCCACCGCCACCACCGATCAGAGCAGCTGCCACAGCAATAGCCACAACCACCACCAGCACGCCCGCAACCGTGTAGCGCGAGGGGGGCAGGCCCAATCGCGAGCCCGCGCGTACTGCCGTCGTCCTGTTTGACCCGATGCTCACCCTCCAACAGGCTAGCGCCGCTCCCAGCTGCACCGCCCCAGTGGCATGGTTGCGTGCGAGTAGGGTCGGTCCGAGGCTGCCTTAGGTACCCTGATCGGATGCCGGTTCAGGACACCGCCGTGGATATCCGCTCCGCGAGCGCCGCCAAGCAGGTGGAGCTGCGCCCTCATATGCGCTTGCTGCACGGCATGCGCCGGCCCGCCAACTGGCTCCAACTGGTGCGCTTCGCGCTGGTTGGGGGCACGGGATTCGTGCTCAACCTGCTCGTTTACGCCCTGTGCGTACATGCATTGAGCGTCCCCTACCAGGCCGCTGCAGTCATGGCATGGTTGGTAGCTGTGCTCAACAACTTCGTGCTCAACCGCCATTGGACGTTCGACGCCTCGGCTGGTCGTATCCACTTCCAGGCGATCCGCTTCTTCCTGGTGAGCCTCGTTGCGTTTGCTTTCGGCTTGGTGCTGTTGACGCTTTTGGTGGAGCAAGGTGGCGTGGCGAAGGTGCCGGCACAGGCGCTTGCAGTGGCGGCTTCCACGCCGCTGAACTTCCTGGGCAACAAGCTCTGGAGCTTCCGGGATAGGGCCTGAGAGGCTCGCCGCACCGGCCGCTTGGCTGGGGGGCGGGCGCTCGGTGGCACCTATACTCTGGATCTCCCCCTTTGGAGGAAATGTCGTGCAGGAGATGGTCATCTACGGCGTGAGCTTCGACATGGTCGGCAAGCAGCCGATAGTGCTTCTGAAGACGGTTGACGGCAACAAGTTCTTGCCGATCTGGATCGGCCATCCCGAGGCTGCTTCGATCCTGATGAAGCTGCAGGGAGCAAGCACCCCTCGGCCGATGACCCACGATCTGCTGTGCGAGATGCTCGGAGAGCTCGAGGTCAAGTGCACGCAGGTGGCGGTGACCGAGCTTCGCGAGAACACGTTCTTCGCGTCGATCACGCTCAGCGTGGGCGGCCGCGAGATGGAGATCGACTCGCGACCAAGCGATGCAATCGCACTTGCGGTGCGCGCTGGGGCGCCGATCTTCGCCGCCGAGGAGGTCATAGCCGAGTCGGCCATCGAGTTCGAGCACAACATCGAGGAGTCCGAGGACGTTGTAGAGCGCTTCAAGGAGTTCCTTGATGAGGTTACTCCCGAGGACTTCGCCGCCGGCGACTCCTAGACGTTCGCCGAACTGCGCGATACTACGTCCTCGCTGCGCCCATGTGCGCAAGCGCACTTCGCTTGCTGTGCGCTTGTCTCGCTTGTTCAGCGAACGTCTAGAGGCTAGTGGCTACGACGCTCGGCTTGTTGGCGAGCGTCGCGTTGGGGCAGCTCTACAACCTCCGCCAAGCCTGGATCAGGCGCCTGCGGGGGCGCCTTGGCGGCCGGCTGCTTGGTGCCCGTGAGCGTCCCGAATAGGCCAACCTGCTCGCGCAGGACCTTGCCAATCCGCCTGATTCCCTCGCGAATGTCCTCCTCCGGCACGCCGGCGAAGTTCAGACGCATCGAGGAGGCGCCACGTCCGTCGAGGTAGGCGGCGCGGCCAGGCACAAACGCAACCCCCTCGCTCTCAAGCGCCCGTGCAAGCAGGTCTGTTGTGTCGATGTAGTCGGGTAGCGTCGCCCAGATGAACAGGCCGCCCTGCGGCTCAGTCCACGAGGCGGCCGACCCAAAATGCTCGCCGAGCGCCTCCAGCATGGCGTCGCGACGCCTGCGATAGAGAACCTTGAGCGACTCGAGATACGCCAACCACCTAGGCACAGCGGCGTCTGCCTGCTCCTGGAAGTAGGCAGCAACAAACAGTTGGGTGACGGGCGAGGAGCACAGATCGGCGCCCTGCTTGCAGAGGTTGAGCTTCTCGAGCACCGGCCTCGGCGCCACCGCCCAACCGAGGCGTACCCCCGGGGAGAGGATCTTTGAGAAGGTGCCCAGATAGACCACGAAATCGGACGCTCCCGCCCGTTTCGCGGCGAGCGCGTCGAGAGAGTGCAGCGTTGGCAGCGGCTCACCCTCGTAGCGGAGCAGCCCATAGGGGTTGTCCTCCAGTACCAGGATCTCCCGCTCGCGCGCCACCTCAACGAGCCGGCGTCGGCGTGGCAGCGACATCGTCACACCCGCCGGATTCTGGAAGTTGGGGATGGTGTAGATGAACTTCGGCCCTCTTCCCTCAGCCTGCAGTCGGTCGAGTGTGCGCTCGAGCTCATCAATCGGCATCCCGTCTGAGTCCATCTCGATCTGCACCACGTTGGCCTGATAGGCGTCGAAGGTGGGCACCGCACCGGGATAGGTGGGCGCCTCCGCCACAATCGTGTCACCCGGGTCTATGAGCGCCTTGCACATCAGGTCGATCACCTGTTGGCCGCCGGTTGTAACGATCACCTCGTCGGGATCCACCGTGGTGCCTTCGGCGGCCATCACATCCACGATGCACTCAACGGTGCAAGCCATCCCCTCCGTTGGGCCGTACTGGAGCGCCCTGGCGGTTGACTCGGCAGCCACCTTGGCCATCAGCTTGGCGTAGAGCTCTGGTGGGAACGTTCTCGTCTCAGGCAGCCCGCCGGCGAGGGAGATCACCTCTGGGCGTTCGGTGAGCGACATCATGTCGCGCATGGCTGAAGAGCGCATGCCGTGCGTACGCTCGGCGAACAGAGTCTCGTAGCGTCTGAGTTCGTGGGCCGTGGGGCGTGCCCGCTCCCCGCCGCCGGAGGGGTCGTCTATCGTCATGGCCGCTACCAAGGTAGCGCACCTCCACACAAGCACAGCTCCTGCAACGATCACAACTTCCCCGTGAACAGCCTCTTCTTCTACATAGGCCTCGGCCTCGGCCTCGCGCTTGCAGCTGGAGTGCGTCCGTTCCTGCCCGCACTGCTCGCCGGCGCGCTCGCCTCGAGTGGCGTGCTCGGTGTTAGCTTCGCCAGCGGCGACTACACCTTTCTGTACTCCGCCTGGTGGCTCGCTGCGGTGGCGGCGGCGCTCGTGCTCGCCTATCTCCTGCAGCTGCGCATCGGCGCTGAGCGCTTTGAGGCGGGTCGCCCCGCCGCGGCGCTTGCGGGGGTCGGGATTGGGGTTGGCGCGTTGCTGTTCGCGGGTACGCTGGCGGCACACGGCGACGCCGCATGGCCCGGACTGATTGGGGGCGCCGCAGCCGCAGCCTTGGCACAGACGGTTGTGCGCCCCTTGGCTGCCCGCACCCGCACACGGCTGCCGGATCGAGGCGCTCGCGAAGCGGTCACGATCTACCTCGACTCGGTGTCACTCGTGCTGGCCGCTCTCGTAGCGCTCCTACACCCGCTCGGCTATGTGGCGGTTGCGCTATTTGCCTGGCTTTTGCTTCGGATGCGCTCGCGTGCTGGCGAGAAGTACGCAGGCCTACGAATTCTTCGCCGCTAGCCGACATGCTCGGACAGGGCAGCTAAATGCCGGGCTCTGCGGCTGCACGCAATACTCAGGCACAGCCGGGGAAGCTCGTTCTCTGCGTGATCGACGCGATGGCGCCCGCAATGCTCGAGCGCACCGTTGCGGCAGGTGACGCGCCCACGCTCGCGGCGCTAATGGAGCGAGGGCTGTACGTGCCCGACTGCGTGGCGGCGTTCCCCTCGGTAACGCCCGTTTGCGCCGCCTCGATCGTCACAGGTGTGGGGCAGGAGCGCCACCAAATCCCTGGCATGAGCTGGTACCACCGCGCCGAGCAGCGCTATGTGGAGTACGGGTCGAGCTTTCGCGCCTCCCAGCGCGTCGGCTTGGCGCGCCAGTTGACCGACACGGTTTACAACATGAACGGCGCCCACCTCTCCAAGCAGACGCCAACCGTGTTCGAGACGCTAGATGACGCCGGCGCGCGTACGGCGGGCACCACCTACTTGATGTACCGCGGCCGCCACCTCCACGAGCCACAGCGCGACACCGCCCTGACGCGTATCGCCTCAACGCTGTTGCGCCACCCGGTGATGGGTCCACGCGAGCTGTTCTACGCAGACATCTTTGCGAGCCGCCAGACGGGCTGTCGCTCGAACCTCGGGATGCCGGGCGTGCGCGATCGCCACTCTGGTTGCGTGGGTGCATACCTGGTCGAGCACAACCTGTTCGACTTCCTGCTGCTGTCTCTGCCAGATAACGACTGGCACTCCCACCGTTCTGGGCCGGAGGGCCAGGTGCGCTCGATCGCCCTGGCCGACCTTCAGCTCGCTCGGGTGATGGACGCCGCTGGGGGCGTGGATGAGTTCCTCGAGCAGCACGCCGTAATCGTTATGGCTGACCATTCACAGGCGCCTGTAGCCGCAGGGACCCCACTGGCCGCCGAGCTCGCCGAGCTGGGCGTCCTTGCCCCGGGCGCGCGCGCCAACGGACGCTCGAGGCGCGCCGCGCCCGCTGGGGGAAATGGGAGGCGGGAGCAGTCGCGCATCGCGGTATGCCCGTCCCAGCGTGCGGCGATGGTCTATGTGCTCGAGGCAGATCAACCGGACGGTGTGCGCTCTCAGGTGGTGCACAGGGCTTTGGAGATTGAGGGAGTGGAGCTTGTGATGTGGCTCGAGAGCGATTCCCACGGCGCGGCTGTGGAGGGCGTGATCGCAAGCCCCGGGCGAGGAGAGGTGCGCTTTTGCCCGGACGGTGATATCGAGGATTTGCGGGGGCGTGCTTGGAGCGTCGAAGGGGATCTCGAGGTCCTCCATGCGCAAGTCCGTGAGGGTCGCTTGAGCACACCTGATCACCCCGACGCGCTCAGCAGAGTGTGGTCTGCGTTGACCTGCTCCACCTCAGGTGACGTGCTGTTGTCTGCGGGTCCTGGCAGCGAGTTTGCCGACCTGGGCGGCCAAGCTCATGCCGGCGGTGGCTCGCACGGGTCATTGCGCGGCGAAGACTCCCTTGGGGCGCTGATCCTGTGTGGGGTGGAGGGTGTGCCAGGGTCCGTGAGCGCAAAGGCTCCTCTGGAGTCCGAGCAGTGGGCGATCCGTGATGTCGCTGCGCTCATATCACGGCACTTTGGCCTCGAGCCTGGTTGAGCTCACCGGCGCCGCCGGTGACTGGTGATGGGCGTTCGGTGACTGTGGGAGCTGGGCGCCGGTACCCTCGCACAATGGCTTCACGCCTTACGCTCGCTGCCTGCATCAGCTTGTGTGCGCTCGTCGGGACGACTCCGGCGAGCGCCGCCACACCCGGTGGCGTGCGCTCCGGGGCGTCCTCAACGGTCGCGGGGACGTCCGCCCCCTCAGACCACAAGAACGACCCCCAATCCATATCCAGGAAGCAAGCCAAGACGGCTGTAGCTCTCAAAGACACCGCATCCGCAAGAGCAAAGACGAGCTCGGCGAGGACAGCCACCAACCCGGAAGCCCCCATCCCTGTCGTAGCGTCCGACACCCCGCCTGTGGGACGCCAACTCTCCTCCAACCGAGTGCTCGAGATCGCCGATGCGCTGCCGAAGATGCGTGCAGTACGCGCGCGCTACCCAGGCTCCTACGGCGGCGCTTATCTGAAGGGCCCAACTCGCTGGCAGGTGAGCTACTTCTCCAAGCAGAGCAAGGAGATCGGCCAAGTCATCATCGCCGACTACACCGGCCACGTGGTGGAACAGTGGACGGGATTCCAGATCGCTTGGTCTATGGCTCGTGGCTACCCGGGGGCATTCGGCAGACATGTGAACGCCCTCTACATCTGGATACCCATGTGCCTGTTGTTCTTCCTGCCGTTCTTTGACTGGCGCAAACCGCTGCGTCTGCTGCACCTCGACCTGCTCGTGCTGCTCTCCTTCTCAGTGTCGCTCGCGTTCTTCAACCACGGGCGCATCTACGCCTCCACACCGCTGGTCTACCCCCCGCTCCTGTACCTGCTCCTACGGATGCTGGTGGTAGCGCGCATCGGTCGCCATCGCTCTGAGCCCAGCGAGGGCTCGAAATCGCCACGCCTGCTCGTGCCGGTGCCATGGCTCGCCGTCGGTCTGGTGTTCCTGGTGGGCTTTCGCATCGGGCTGAACGTCACCGACTCGAACGTAATCGACGTCGGCTATGCGGGCGTGATCGGGGCTCAGCGGATCACACAAGAGAGGCCGCTATACGGGGGCTATCCGTTGGACAACGAACATGGGGACACCTACGGCCCTGTCAACTACGAGGCCTACGTTCCCTTCCAACAGATCTTCGGCTGGAGCGGGCGCTGGGACGATCTGCCGGCTGCTCACGCTGCCGCGATCGTATTCGACCTCTTGGCAATTGCGCTGCTGTTCCTGCTGGGCCGGCGTGTACGCGGCCCCGGTCTCGGCATCGTTCTCGCCTACACCTGGGCGGCCTATCCATTCACGCTGTTTGCACTGGAGAGCAACTCCAACGACTCACTGGTTGCCGTGCTCGTGCTCGCAGCGCTGCTCGTGGCCTCATCGCCGCCTGCGCGAGGGATGTTCGCTGCGCTTGCGGGCCTTACAAAGTTCGCCCCACTCGCGCTTGCGCCACTGCTGTGCACGCACGGCCTAGGGGAGCTCACGCCATCGCGGCGCGCGCGCGCGGTCGCGCTGTTCGTGGTCGCCTTCCTGCTGACCGTGGCGATCGTGTCGATCCCGGCGCTCACCCACGACTCACTGCACACGATCTATGAGCGTACGCTCGCCTATCAATCAGACCGCGAATCCCCCTTCTCGATCTGGGGCCTATACAGCGGGCTCAGCTATTTGCAGGCGGCCGTCCAGGGCGCCGCGATCGCGTTTGCCATTGCGGTTGCCATCCTCCCCCGTCGCGCCGACCTTGTCGGTCTGAGCGCCGCCGCCGCCGCAGTGTTGATAGCCGTCCAGCTCGGCATCGACCACTGGTTCTATCTCTACATACCTTGGTTCTTTGGTCTTGTGATGCTCGCTCTGCTCGGGCAGTTCAGCTGGTCGGGCTCGGATGCTCGGGCCGCGCCATCAAGATCTGCTCGATCGAGTCAGCTCGCAGCGGCTTAGAGCAGCGCACGAGCACCCCCATCAGCCAAGGGTCCTCCTTGGAGGTCTCAAAGCGCACCGGCATCTGCGTTACGAGCGCCTCAACCGCCTGCTCTCGCTTGACCCCGATCACCCCGCCACGCGGCCCTGTCATGCCCACGTCGGTGATGTAGGCGGTGCCGCCAGGCAGCACGCGCGCATCGGCGGTGGGGACGTGCGTGTGGGTGCCCACCACCGCAGTAACACGCCCGTCGAGCAGCCATCCAAGCGCCACCTTCTCGCTGGTTGCCTCGGCGTGCATGTCAACGAGAATGTGGTCAACGCTGCCGAGCTCGCGCAAAGCCGGATCAATCTCGGTGAAGGCTGAGCGCCCGGCCTTCAGGAACAGGTTGCCGCTGAGGTTCACCACGCCTAGTCTCACCCCATCTTTCTCAACTACGCACACGCCCCGTCCGGGCTGCCCGCGCAAGTAGTTGAACGGCCGCACAATCCGCTCCTGGTTGTCGAGATAGGAGTAGATCTCCCGTCGGTGGTAGGCATGGTTGCCGAGCGTAATGGCGTCGATGCCGTTGCGAAACAGCTCCTCCGCCACCTTTGGTGTGAGCCCAAGACCACCCGCCACGTTCTCGCCGTTTACCACCACGAATGTAGGGGCAAGCCGCTCACGCAGGATGGGCAAGCACTCGAGCAGCGTATGGCGCCCGATGCTGCCGACGAGATCGCCTACGAACAGGATGCTCAGATTGGTTGCGCCAGCTGCCTGCGCCGCCTCGGGCTCAGCCATACTCCACCAATTGTTGGAGGGTGGATGACAAGGACAAAAAGGGTCCGTGCGAACGCTCCGGTGCAGCCATGAGCGAGGAGTCGGGCACGCCGCCGCGGGCGCAGCCGCCCACCGACCCTGAGCACGAGCTCGTCGAGGAGCCTGCAGCGGCTGTCGTTGAGCCGCCGCGTGTCCTCGTGCCGCGTTGGGTGCAGCTCGTGCTGCTGCCCGTGTCGCTGTTCGCGTTGTGGGCCCTTGCTAGAGCCGCAGGCAAGGTCCTGTTGATCTTTGTGGTTGCCGCGGTCATAGCGCTCGTCCTGAACCCACTCGTGGCCTTCCTCCAGCACCGCACGCGATTGCCGCGCGGGCTGGCGGTGCTGGCCGTATACCTAGCATTCTTCCTGACACTTGTCGGAGTGGGCTTCCTGCTGGTCAACCCCATCGCCGACCAGGTTCGCACGTTTACGCACAATCTTCCCCACATCGTCAACGAAGCCAACAGTCAGATCTCGAGCTTCCAGGGCTATTTGAACAAACACGGTGTCCACGCCAAACTCGTGAGCCAAGGCAAGACCGCGCTGCAAACGCTGCAGGATCAGGTCTCAAAGAGCGCCGGCAAGCTCGCCACATTCGGCGGTGCGCTGCTCTCTGAAGTGGCCAAAGCACTCGTCGATCTCGTGCTCGTGTTCGTGCTGTCGGTCTACATGCTGGTCTATGGCCAGTCGATCAGCAAGCTTGTGCGCCAGGTGATGCCTCCGGGCGACGGCACCCGTGCGGATGACTATTCGCTGCTCGCTCAACACGCCGTGTCTCGCTACGTAGGCGGCCAGCTCCTGTTCAGTTTGATCATGGGCACCTCCACGGGCGTCGCGCTGTACCTGTTCGGCGTACTGGGCATCTTCCCTGAGGGCCGCAGCTATGCGCTTGCGTTCGCCGTGTTCTACGGCGTGATGGAGCTCGTTCCCTATATTGGGCCGATCCTTGGCGCCATTCCGCCCGTTGTGCTGGCGCTCTTCACCGACCCAATCAGTGCTCTGTGGGTGGCATTGCTGTTCGTCGGCCTGCAACAGCTCGAGGGTCACGTAGTGGCGCCACAGATCTTCAGCCACACGCTGCGCATAAACCCGCTGCTCGTGATCTTCGCGCTGCTGCTGGGGCTGCAGTTGTACGGGATCATCGGGGCGCTCGTGGCGCTACCGATCCTCTCAGTGCTGCGTGAGACCGCCGTCTACCTTCATCGCCATCTAAAGCTCGAACCGTGGGAGCGATCCCCCGGCGGGCTGTTGTGAGCGAGCCGCAGATCCACGCTGGCGAGCCTGTCCTGCGCGTTTCGGCTCTCGGCAAGCGCTATGGCTCGCGCGAGGCGCTGCGCGACGTTAGCTTCGCCGCCCACTCTGGCGAGCTCGTGGCGATCATCGGGCCCAACGGAGCGGGCAAGACAACGCTGTTGTCGATCCTCGCTGGCGTCCAGGCCCCGAGCGCAGGCACCGTCAACCGCGGGGCGGGCGATATCGGCTGGGTGCCTCAACAGCCAGCGCTCTACTCAAAGCTGTCTGTGGCTGAGAACCTGCGACTGTTCGCGCGCCTGGAGAAGGTCTCAGACCCTGAGGCAGTGGTTGAGCAGATGCTCGACCAAACAGGTCTCATCGATCGTGCAGACGAGCGGGTCGATCGTCTCTCCGGCGGCAACCGCCAGCGTGTAAACGTCGCGCTCGGACTGCTGGCGGACCCGCCCGTGATACTGCTGGATGAGCCTTCCTCCTCGCTTGACCCGGGCCAACGTGAGCGCCTGTGGCAGTTCATCGGCACGCTTGCAGAGCGAGGCAGGAGCATCGTTTACTCCACCCACATCGTCGCCGAGGCCGAGCGCTATGCCCAGCGTGTTGTGGTGCTCAACCACGGCAGCCTTTTGTTCGACGGCGCGCCTGAGGAGCTCGCCCGCGAGGGTGGGGGTGGTGGCGACTTCGAGCAGGCGTTCGTCTCCTTTCTGCGCAGGCGAGGACGCGCATGAGCCGCCTTTGCTACGCCCGCCCGCCCGCCCGACGCCCGACGCCCCAGCCCGGATGGCATGAGCGATGAGGTGGCTGCTTGCCAAGGATCTTTTGATCCTGCGCCGCTCGCGCCTCTTGGTGGCCTTGCTGATCCTCTATCCGGTCACAATCGCTCTGCTGATTGGGTTTGCCATCTCAGCAAGCCCCTCCAAGCCACGCGTAGCGATCGTCGACCAAACGCCCCCTGGCGAGACGATCACGCTCGGCGGCACACGCATCGGCCTCGACGAATACACCAACGAGCTCTTCAGCCAGATCCAGGTTGTGCGCGTACCCACGCGCGCTGGCGCGGTGTCGCGGGTCGCCTCAGGCGACGTGCTCGCGGCGATCATCATCCCTCCGGACATCGTTTCGAAGATCTCCTCAGGCGTGAGCCAGGCCCACGTCGAGGTGATCTACAACGGCGACGCCTTGAAGCAGTCCTTCGTGCGCTCCGCTATCAACTCAACGCTTGCGCAAGCCAACTTGGCGCTCTCCGAGCAGATCAAGAGCGTCGCGGTGCACGACCTCAATCTGTTGCTTGCCGGCGGCCATCTCGGGGCGCTCGGCAGCCAGGAAGTCATTGGCCTGCGCCAGCTTCCCGCAACGCTCAGCGCCATCGCTCGCCGTCAGCCTCCCGGCAACGATCGCGCAACGCTCGTGCGCGTCGCAGGCTTCGCGAGCCTTGCCGCGAACAATCTCGGTCTCGCCACCGACGTGCTCACGACCGTCAGTCAGCCGATTGCGGTCAACAGCACACTGCTGCATGGCAAACGCACGCCGCTCGACACCTATGCGGTGGTGGTGGCGGTAAGCATCTCGCTGATGTTCATCTGCGTGCTGCTTGCCGCCGGTGGGATCGCGCTCGAGCGCGAAGAGCATGCGATCGCCAGGTTGGTTCGCGGTCTCATCTCCCGGGAGGGCCTGCTCGCCGAGAAGGCGCTGCTCGCCGCGACGTGCGCCTTCGTGGTCGCCTTCGCGATGCTGCTCGGAGTAAGCGCGTTCGTATCGCTGGACCTCTCGCGCATGGGCATGTGGGTTGTTGCTCTCGCATTTGGCGCGCTCGGCTTCGCAGCGCTTGGAATTGCGATTGGCGCGCTTGCGCGCGAGGTGCGCGCCGCATCGCTGCTTTCGTTCTTGCTCTCGCTGCCGCTCGCCTTTCTTGCGCTCGTGCCGAGTGGGTCGGTCGCCGGAGGTCTGTATGACGTGATCGGGGTGGTGTCCTTCGTGTTTCCCTACAAGGCGGCCCTACAGGCGCTTGACACTGCCGTGAACGGCGCATCGCCGAGCATCGTCATCTCAATCGTCCATCTGCTCGGCCTCACGCTCCTGTTCGGCGCGCTTGCCCGCCTCGGGCTGCGCCGCGCGGAGTAACCTGGAAGCGCGATGGCTTTTCCCACCACGCGCATGCGCAGGCTGCGCGCATCACCGGCTTTGCGCGGGCTGGTGCGCGAGACGGAGTTGCGCGCCGACAGACTGGTGCTGCCGCTGTTCGTGTCCGAGGCGGCCTCCACGCGCGAGCCGATCGAGGGGATGCCTGGCGTTGAGCGGTTGCCGATTGCCGACGCGGTGCAGGAAGCACGCGAGGTGGCGGCGCTGGGACTGGCGGCGGTGCTGTTGTTTGGGGTGCCTGCCGAGAAGGACCCCGAAGGATCTGGCGCCTGGGATCAGGAGGGCGCTGTGCAGCTTGCTACCGCCGCAATCAAAGAGGCCTTCCCGGATCTGCCGGTGATCACCGATGTGTGCCTATGTGAGTACACAGACCACGGGCATTGCGGTGTGCTGAGGGAAGACGGAATCGTCGACAACGACGCAACGCTCGAGCTGCTCGCGCGCACCGCCGTCAGCCACGCCCGCGCCGGCGCCGACATCGTCGCTCCGTCGGACATGATGGATGGTCGGGTAGCTGCAATCCGCTCAGAGCTCGACTCCGAGGGATTTGCGGACATTCCAATCCTCGCCTACTCAGCCAAGTTCGCCTCGGCGTTCTATGGGCCATTTCGCGAGGCTGCCGGCTCGACGCCAGCGTTTGGCGATCGACGCTCCTACCAAATGGACCCCGCCAATGGGCGCGAAGCAGTGCGCGAGGCGCTGCTTGACGCCGGCGAGGGCGCCGACATGCTGATGGTCAAGCCGGCACTTGCCTACGGCGATCTGATCGGAGCCGTCAAGCGAGCCACCCGTCTGCCGGTCGCGGCGTATAACGTGAGCGGGGAGTACGCAATGGTTAAGGCGGCAGCTGCAGCCGGATACGTGGACGAGCGTGCTGCGGTGAGCGAGATCCTGACATCGCTGCACCGTGCAGGCGCCGACATAGTCATCTCCTACCACTCCAAGGACGCCGCCCGTTGGCTGTCCGAGGTCGCCTAGCCACCAGCCTAGCCGCCAAACGACCATCAAGACAACACGAGCAGACCAAGTGAGCAAGAGCGAGACCACATGACCACAGACGGCATCACAGACACCGCCACCCCAAAGCTCCGCAGCCGCAAGCACGGCGCGGCGATACCGCTCGATGACCTCGACAAGCGTCTGCTCAACCTCATGCAAGGCAGCTTTCCGATCGAGCCGCGACCCTATCTGCGCGTAGCCGAGCTGGCGGAGATTGACGAGAGCGAGGTGCTCTCACGCGTACAGCACCTGCTCGATGAGCGCATCATCCGGCAGGTCACGCCGATCTTCGACACGCGTGCTCTCGGCTACTCGTCAATGCTCGTCGCGGCGAAGGTTGACCCTGAGAATCCCCACCGCGCAGCGCAGGTGATCAACGCCCATCCCGGGGTGTCCCACAACTACCTGCGCAACCACGAGTTCAACCTGTGGTTCACGATTGCAACCGAGCCCGACTCGCCGCTCGGACTGGACGGTTCGCTTGAGGCGCTAGCTGCAGAGGCAGGCGCCGAGTCGGTGCGCCAACTGCCGACACTCAAGCTGTTCAAGATCAGGATGGATTTGGAGATGGAGGGCGACACGCAAGCGCTTTCCACCCCCGCTGTAGCCACCGAGCCGATCGAGCTCGATCCGCAGCCCTACGACGAGCTCGACATCGAGATCATCAAGACGCTGCAGGGTGACATGCCGGTCGTGCCGGAACCGTACGCGCCCGCTGCAGCAGCCTTGGGACTCGAGCAGAACGGCTTGCTCGATCATCTCGCGGGCATGCAAGAGCGCGGGCTGCTGCGTCGAGTTGCGGCGATCCTCTACCACCGACGTGCCGGATTCTCCGCAAACGGGATGGGCGTTTGGAAGGTGCCTGAGGAGCACATTCACGACATTGGGCGTCAGATGGCTGCGGTACGCGGCATCTCTCACTGCTATCAGCGACCAACCTACGCCGACTGGCCCTATTCGGTTTTCACAATGGCCCATGGTCGCTCCAAGGAGGAGTGCGACGCAATCCTCGACTCGATCGCGGAGATGACAGGGATCGAGGAGCGCACCACCCTCTACTCCTCCACCGAGTTCAAGAAGATCCGCCTGCTCTATTTCACCGACGATTTCAAGAACTGGGAACGCGAGCACGCCGGCGTCTAGCAGACGTCACTGCGGAGCGACTAGGTGCCGGCTTCCCTGACAGACACGCGCTCGAGCGAGCTCTATCAACGTGCGCTCGAGCTGCTCCCGGGCGGCGTCAACTCTCCCGTGCGCGCTATGCGCGCAATCGGCCGCAACCCGATCTTCGTGTCTCGTGGCGCCGGAGCGGAGCTCTTTGACGTTGACGGCAACCGTTATGTCGACTACGTCTGCTCGTGGGGCCCCTTGATCCACGGTCATGCCCACCCGCAGGTGCTGGCTGCAGTGATTGCTGCAGCCGAAGGTGGCACTAGTTTCGGGGCTCCAACTGCGGGGGAGGTCGATCTCGCCGCGGAGATCTCCCGCAGGATGGAGTCGGTTGACATGTTGCGCATGACCTCCTCCGGTACGGAGGCGACGATGACCGCTGTGCGCCTCGCTCGCGCTGCCACAGGCTGCGAGCGGATCATCAAGTTCGCCGGCGCCTATCACGGGCACGTGGATGGCTTGCTCGCGCAGGCCGGCTCGGGTGTTCTCACCCACACGCTCCCATCGAGCCTCGGGGTGCCCGCCACTGCTGCCGCCACCACCACCGTCGTGCCATGGAATGACCCCGAGGCTCTGCTTGGCGCCACCGAATCGGGCGAGCCGCTGGCCGCAATCCTCGCCGAGCCGCTACCGGCGAACATGGGTCTCGTACCGCCTCGCGAAGGCTTTCTCGAGCTATTGCGCGAGCGTGCTGACGCCACGGGCGCGCTGCTCGTGCTCGACGAGGTCATCAGCGGCTTCCGTGTTGCGCGTGGCGGAGCACAAGAGCTCAGCGGTGTGCAGGCTGACCTAACGGTGATGGGCAAGGTGATCGGCGGGGGACTGCCTGCCGGCGCTCTGGGCGGCCGAGCCGAGCTGATGCGGATGCTTGCGCCGGTGGGGGAGGTCTACCAGGCGGGCACACTCTCCGGGAACCCCCTGGCGGTGGCCGCCGGCCTAGCCACATTGGCCCTGCTCGACGATGCTGCATACCTACGACTAGCCTCGATCACCAATGAGCTAGCAGCCGGCTTGCGCGAGGCGGCCGGCGACCGTGCCGTGCAGGTCGTCAGCGCTCCTGGATTGCTGACTGTCTTCTTCAGCGAAATGCCCGTCAACGACCTTGCGGACGCCGAGGCGTGCGACCGAGGTGCATATGCAACATGGTGTCGTGAGCTGCTCTCGCGAGGCGTCTATGCCCCAGCCTCTCAGTTCGAGGCGTGGTTCCCCTCGCTTGCCCACACTCCCGAGCAGCTCGATCTCACAATATCGGCGGCTGCTGCTGCGTTTGCGGAGTTGACATGAGCGCCGATTCAGCCAACATTGGTGCGCCGGAGAGCCACTCAGAGCAGGACGGAGGACCGGCCAGTTCTTCGCTCCGGCGGTTGAGGGCGCTGCTGCTCGAGGAGGGCGGCCTGATGAGCAGCCTGGTAGCAGGGCCTGTCAAAGCTCTTGATGGACCCGGTAGCCAGGCCCTTGATCGACCAGAGAGCCCCGCCGAGTCCGACGGACCCGCAGAGCAGCATGATGTCGCGAGGCCTTCTAGGTCGTCCAGATCGTCCGCACCGCAGATGTCAGTGGAGCCGGTTGGTCCCGCTCAGCTGGCTGCATCCGGCCCGCGTGTGGGCGGCCATGCGGAGGACTATGAGCTGCTCATGGAGACCATTTACGAGGGCTACCTGCTGCACTACCACGTCCCCCGCGTGGTTCATCCCCAAGAGGACGATCTCGGGCTGCTGGCGGGCGATCGTCTCTATGCGCTTGGACTCGCACGGCTTGTAAAGCTGGGCGACATCGAGGCTGTGGCAGAGCTCGCTGACGTAATCACGCTAAGTGCGCTCGCCCACGGAGGCGGCAGCCCCGAGTTGGCCGATGCCGTCTGGATGGCCGGCGCGCGCGCGGTTGGCTGGGGCGCAAGCCCACATCACGAGCGCGCCAAGGCTCTCACCCGCGCCGGTTCGCCCGATGCCCTGGAGGCGATGCGAAGCCTCGCTCCTGCTTGACGAGCCGGGGGCACGCTCACTCGATATTGTTCCCCCTGTGTCCGATAAGCACAGTCAACACAAGTCCCGCTATACCGCCGACCGGCAGATCCCTGGAGCTTTCGAGGGCGAGACCGTAACGCGCAGACGGTTCATGACCGTCGGCTCTCAAGCTGCCGGCGGCATCGCCGCCGCCTCTTTCTTGCTGCCGGCGCTCGGCTTCGCGCTCGGCCCGATCTTCAAAGAGGCTCCGCACACGTGGGAGACTGTCGGTCCGACGGACATGTTTCCCGACAACAACTACGTTCCGACGGTGATCACGCTAACCCCCGGAATCGGTGAGGCTGGCAAGGGCACTGTGTACGTGCGCCAGCGCAATGCTGCGATAGACACCGACAAGACCGATCGGGACGCCCTCTTCATCGCAATCACCTCCCGCTGCGCTCATCTCGGCTGTCCTGTGCGCTGGGTGGACGCCGCCGAGCGCTTCATCTGTCCTTGCCATGGTGGCGTCTATGACCTACTCGGCCGGCGCGTAGGCGGGCCACCGGTGCGCCCGCTCGACCGCTTCTACACGCGTGTGGTGAATGGCATGGTGCAGATCGGCCCGCGCTACAGCGTCAACAGCGAGCTCGAACGCTTCTCCCCCCGTGATCCTGGCGAGCCGATCGACGGTATCGGCCAGTACATGTACCCGTCGCGGCCGTCGGAGAGGAAGTAGACGATGGCGAGGGCCCCGAAGCTTCCAGCTCCGCCGATGCCTGGCGCCTTGAAGGCGCCTCCGCCGCGCCCGGGCGAGCACAATGGCAAGCTCACGCCGGCCGACCACGCGAAAGAAGGTGGAGCCAGCGTTGTCGACTGGGTTGACGAGCGCACCTCGTTGAGCGGGGCGGCCCGCTGGATGATGTTCCGCAAGGTGCCCAAGGGCACCAACTGGTTCTACACGCTCGGATCAGCCACGATGTTCGCCTTCCTCTCCCAGGCCGTGACAGGCGTTTTCCTCGCTATGTTCTACCGCCCTGATCCCTCTGGGGGCGCCTACGAATCGATCCGCCACGTCACCAACGAAGTCTTTCTCGGCCAGTTCGTGCGCGGCATGCACAAGTGGGGCTCGAGCGTGATGGTGATCCTCGTGTTCCTGCACATGGGCCGCACCTTCTTCTTTGGCGCCTACAAGTACCCGCGTGAGCTCAACTGGGTGATCGGCGTGGTGCTGCTGATCCTCACCATGACCATGTCCTTCACCGGCTACCTGCTGCCGTTCGATCAGCGCGCCTACTGGGCCACGATCGTAGGCGTCAACATCAACGGCACCGGCCCGCTCGTTGGCCCGTACCTGAGCGATTTCCTGCGCGGCGGCGGGGAATTCGGAGCGACCACGCTGTCGCGCTTCTATGCGATCCACATGCTGCTCGTGCCGGGACTGCTCGCCGCCTTGATCGGCGCCCATCTTTACCTCGTGGCCAAGCTCGGCACGACCGCACCGCCGTGGATGAAGGCAGAGAAGAACCCCGAGCTGCGCGAGGCCGACGCATGAACAGGCGCGAGAAGGAGCAGTACCTCCGCGAGTACTCGATCCAAAAGGCTCAGGGCAAGCCGTTCTTCCCCTATGCGGTGATGAAGGACTCGTTGATGGCGTGCGTGGTCATGGCCTGCATCATCACGATGTCCCTCGTGCTTGGCGCCGAGCTTGGCTCCAAGGCCAATCCGACCACAACCACATACGTTCCGCGTCCAGAGTGGTACTTCTTCTTCCTGTTCGAGGTTCTGCGCGTGGTCAAGCCACCCAGCCTCGTCCCACTGGCCACCATCGGCGTGCCAACGCTCGGCATGATTCTGCTGTTCCTGCTTCCGTTCTACGATCGTGGACCCGAGCGCCGACCCGAGCGCCGACCGATCGCCATGCTCACGGGCATCTTTGTGATCGGCGCCATGGCGCTGCTCACCTACGAGGGCGCTAATGCGGGCTCGCCCACCGCTATCGAAATGGCCACCCCTGCTGCGGTAGTGCAGGCCGGCGGACAGACGCTGGCTGAATACGAAGCGGGTAAGAAGGTGGTTGCGCAGTCCGGATGCCTTGCGTGCCACAAGATCGGCGACAACGGCAATGACGGACCCGGCCCGAACCTCACCCACATCGGCTCTCGGTTGCCACGTCAGGGAATCGCCCGCACCCTCGTCAATCCCACCGCGCCCATGCCCTCTTTCAAGAACCTGCCGCCACAGAAGTTCAATGCGGTTGTCGCCTTCCTCTCGCAGCTCAAGTAGCTGATAGGTAGCTATGCCCGTCCAGCTTGGCGCTGACGCGACCACAGGTCGGCTGGAGGCAGGCCAGGTGCGGGCGATGTTCGACCGTTTGGCGAGCGTCTATGACCTGCTGAACACCGTGATGACCGCGGGCTTGCACCACCGCTGGCGCTCGCGCGCCGTTGACCTTGCGCAGGTCGGGCCGGGGAGTCGAGTGCTCGACGTAGCCACAGGCACCGGCGACTTGGCGATCGAGCTAGTGCAGCGAGTCTCCCCCGGAGGAGATGTGATCGGCAGCGACTTCTCTGAGGGGATGCTGGCTCGAGCTCGCGTCAAGGGCGCCAAGGCGTTGCGGGATATATCGCTTGAGCCTCCAGGCGAGAGGCGCAACGGCTCGTCTCACTCGGGGGCGGCGAGTCTTAGCTTCGAATGGGGCGACGCGCTTGAGCTTCCCTATCCCGACGATGCGTTCGACGCCGCCACCGTGGGCTTCGGCGCACGCAACTTCTCAGACTTGCAGCGGGGTTTGCGGGAGATGGTTCGCGTCGTGCGCCCCGGTGGACGTGTGGTGGTTCTGGAGATGACCACTCCCACACGGCCGCCTCTGTCGCTCTTCTACCGTTTGTGGTTCGATCGAGTTGTCCCACTGATCGGCAAGCTGGTGGGCTCTGCCACTCGTTTGGCATCCCAGCCCGAGACGTCCCCCTCGGAGACCACGATTGCTCAGGCCTACACCTATCTGCCTAACTCGGTCAAGCGCTTCCATTCACCCAGGGAGCTTGCCGCCGAGATGGAGCGCGCTGGGTGCAGCGACATTGGATATGTGCTTATGGCGGGCGGCATCATCGCGGTCCACGGCGCTACCGTCCCTGGAGTTGCAACCCCGTGAGAACAGGCCTCGAGCCGTGAGATTGGGCGTCGGCCGACGTGGACACCCCATAACGGGACGAAGGTGGGCTAGGGCCGATGACCGCGCTTGACTCGAGCACGAATGTGGCGGCCGATGTCGAGGCCGTCGAGGAGATCATGCGCCGCGGTGGCCCGGCGTTGCGCGAGCGCATGGCGCGCACGGAGGCTCATCTGGAGCATGTCACCGCGGAGGCGGGCAGGCCACTCGCCTCGTACGCCACCGCTACGGTTGTGGCCGGTGGCAAGAGGCTGCGGCCGTTGCTTGTGGTGCTGGCGGCAGAGTCTGCGGGTGGGCCCGGCGATGAGCCCGAGCGCGAGCAGAGCCTTGTGCGGGCTGCCGTTGCGGTGGAGCTCGTGCACTCAGCCACGCTCGTGCACGACGACTTGATTGACGGCGCTCAGCTACGACGCGGCCGGCCAACGGTGGCCACCGAAGCCGGACGCGAGGCGGCGATCGCCACAGGCGATCTTCTCTTCTCACGCGCTTTCGCCGAGTTGGCGCGCAATGGCGATCCCGAGCAGCTGCTGGCGCTCTCCGATGCGAGCTCGGCGCTGGCAGCCGGTGAGCTGCTCCAGCGCGAGGATGCATATGCGCCGAATATCCTCGTTGAGCGCTATCTAGAGCGCTGTCGCCTGAAGACGGCGGCACTGTTCGAAGCAGCGTGCCGACTCGGAGCTCTTGTGGCGGTCAAAGGCACAACTGAGCTCGCCACAGCGCTCGGCGAGTTCGCCAGACGGATCGGACTCGCCTTCCAGCTGCTCGACGACGTACTCGACGTATCGGGCCCGGCGGAGCGAACCGGCAAGGCGCGGGGCACAGATCTGCTCGACGGGACCGTCACGCTACCGCTCATCCTTGCTCGCGAACGCGACCAGCAGATCGCCTCGCTCGACCTTGCCACGCTCGAAGGTTCGACACAGGCAGAGGCGTTGTGCGAACAGATCGCCGCTACCGGGGCGCTCGATGAGGCACGTGAGAGGGCCCTGTCGATAGTGGCTGAGGCGAAGGCGCGGTTGCCCCTTTCATTGTCCGACGGGAGCTATGAGCTGTTGGAGCTCGTCGCCGACGCGGTTGTCGAGCGATACTGCTGAGGCTCACGCCCGTTTGAGCTAAAAGTCGCTCGGCCCGATCAAATCGAGCTCAAGCGCCCGCGAGAAGATCTCGATCTCATCAGCCATGTTTGCTTGAGCGAGCCGCTTGAGGTCGCTGAGCAATGCCGCCGTGGCTCTATCGAGCTCCCCGTCGAGGCGTTCCACGAGCGCCTCTCCAAATACGCCCTCGCGCACTAGATCGCAGTCGGGGCATCGCATCAAAATGCGCCAACGACCGGGAGATTCCTCGGTCCAGTCGAGCGGATGCACCAGTCCACCGGCGCAGTCCCTGCAAACGTGAAGCGCCTCCCCTGGGGCAGTCGTAGGCGAGTCGCCTGTCCATGGCTTCGGTGCTACGGGAGTATCGCTGCTCGCCCGAGTCGTCTGCGGGGCGCAGGAGAGCCCGCTCCCTAGTTGTTCGCGGTTGCTGTCCAGATAGACAACCTCGATCTGTCTGCCGCCAGGAAGTTGTACGTGATGGTGTATGCGGTGGCCTTTGTCCTCTTGCATTGGTGCTCTTTCGCTGTCATCGGCCCCCTTGAGCTCGCCCTTTAGCGTCCAGCGAAATCTCCGGCGGGTAGCTTGTTCGCTCCTCAGCTGCACGTTCGTGGGTTGCACGGTGATAGCTTCAGATGGCCATGGCAACAGCAATTCGCACGGTCGGCCACGAGCAGCGACTCAGCATCGTGGACCATCTCGAGGAGTTGCGCACCCGCTTGATCGTGAGCGCCATAGCGCTCGGACTGATCTTTGGCGTATGCCTATGGCAGAACCATGCGCTGCTGGGCTTCATCAATGCACCGCTAAAGAAGCAGACTCGCGAACAGGTGGCACGCTACGAAGGCCCTCTCGGGCAGACTTGGCTTGCCCAGAAGACCGTCCGCGAAGTCGCCGGCGCCACCGAGTCGATGGGACGGGCGCTCAGTGCCCCGGCGAGTGGATTGCCCGCTGCAACCCGCGCACAGTTGGCTGCAGGAATAGCCCGGCTACAGGCCGATGTTGCGAAGATCCCGAAGACTCCCCCGGGCAATGATCCGGTGACGCTTGGGCCCGGTGAGCCGCTCACGACCACGCTCACGGTGACGCTCTACTTTGCGCTGGTACTGTCGCTGCCGCTGATCTTGTTCGAGCTGTATGGCTTCTTGCTTCCCGCCTTCAGTCCGAGTGAGAGACGAATGGTGATGCCCCTGCTGCTCGCCGTTCCGTTCCTGTTCGCTGCTGGGGTCGCTTTTGGCTATTTCGTCGTGCTGCCTCCAGCCGTGCACTTCCTTCAGAACTTCAACAGCAGTCAGTTCAACGTACTGGTGCAGGCAAGCCAGTACTACAAGTTCGTGGCCACGGTGCTCCTGGCCATGGGAATCTCCTTTCAGGCGCCGGTAGCGATCATCGGCGCGGTAAGGGCCGGTTTGGTGACTCCGCGCCAGCTGCGCCACAATCGCCGCTACGCTCTCCTGGCCTGTGCGGCGGTCGCCGCATTCCTGCCTGGAGACGCGTTCACGCTGGTGCTCGAGACGGTACCGCTGTATTTGCTCTACGAGGCGAGTATCCTGGTTGCATCGGTTGTTGCGCGACGAGACGCGGCGCGAGCGACGGCTACAGGGGCAGGGCGCCCACCGGAGGATCCACCGTCCTCAGCGGGTGCATCGGGAACGTCTGGGCCCCCTAGGCCATCGCCGAGCGACGGTCCGGGAGGCGTCGAGGCGCCCGCAGCAACACCGGCCGATGCACCAAAGACCACCGCCCAAAAGATGATCGACCACATAGACCCCGAATTGTCCAACTGATGCTTTTCGACCTAAGAGGACGCGGCAGACGCCGCACGGTACAGGCCGTCTATCTCAGCTTGGCTGTCCTGTTCGGCTTGAGTTTCATCGGGTTCGGAATAGGCAGTGGGATCGGCGGAGGCGGGGTCTTCGAAAGCCTGTTCGGCAATAAAGAAGGAGCAAGCAGCTCCAGCTACTCGAAACAGATCTCATCGGCCGAAGCACGCACCCGTAAGAACCCCGCTGAAGCGGCTGCCTGGGCAGCTCTGGCGGACGCTCGCGTCCACGAGGCAAACGGAAGCGAATTCTACGACGAAGCCACTCAGCAGTTCACCTCCAAGGGCAAGGAAGTGCTTTCAAAGTCGGCTGACGCATGGAGTCGCTATGTGGCGCTCAACCCGGGCAAGCCCAACATCACCGTGGCTCAGGACATGCTCAGGGTGTTCAGCGAAGAAGGCCTCAACCAGCCAGCTTCAGCAGTTCAGGTGATGCAGCTTGTCATCGCCGCCAAGCCCCCAAGCGCGGCTCTATACGGGCGCCTTGCTGCGTATGCCTATCAGGCGAAAAACGTGCGTGTAGGTGACCTTGCGTCACAGAAGACCGTCAGTCTCACCCCTGCGGCACAGCGTTCAAAGGTCGAGGCCGAACTCGAACGGATTAAGAAGAACCCATCGGGCAACCCGTCCAACGAAACGTATACGGGGACCACAAACGGAAAAGTCTATACGGTCAAAGTTGGGGAAAAAGGAGCTGGCACCATCGTGAAAACCAGTCCGGCTCCGCCCGCAACGAAGAAGTAGCAAGCTGGGGTGCGCATGGCCACCCCGGAGGAGACAGAGCCATATACGGCTCGCCTGCTGATCGACTGCGCTGACCAACCTGGGATAGTTGCCGCCGTATCAGGGTTCCTGTTTGAGCAGGGCGCCAACATCGTGTCATCGCATCAGTACTCCTCCGATCCGACCGGCGGGCGTTTCTATCTGCGCACCGAGTTCTTCCTCGAGGATCTAGCTGGGGATCGCGAGAGCTTTCGGCATAGTTTTCAGGTCGAGGTGGCGCAGCGCTTTGCGATGGAGTGGGAGATCCGCTACTGGGGCGAGCGTCAGCGAGTTGCGATCCTCGTCTCGCGCTACGACCACTGCCTCATGGACCTGCTCTGGCGCTGGCGCCGCGGAGAGCTCGAGGCGGAAATGACGGGGGTCATCTCCAACCACCCCGACCTCGCCGAGGAGGCCTCTAGCGCGGGTGTTCCTTTCCATCACGTGCCCGTCGCCGAAGACACCAAGGACAAGGCTGAGGAGCGGATGCTCGAGCTCTTGGTGGAGAAGGCCGACCTGGTTGTGCTGGCACGCTACATGCAGGTCCTCAGTGGCGATTTCCTCGAGCGCCTCGGTGCGCCTGTCATCAACATCCACCACTCGTTTCTGCCTGCCTTCGCGGGGGCCAATCCCTATAGACGAGCTCGCGAGCATGGAGTCAAGCTGATCGGCGCCACCGCTCATTATGTGACGGCCGAGCTCGACGGCGGCCCGATCATCGAGCAGGATGTAGCCCGTGTGGACCACCGTCAGAGCGTGGGGGAGCTTGAACGCATCGGTCGCGACATCGAGCGGCTTGTGCTCTCGCGTGCGGTGTCGCTGCATCTGGAAGATCGCGTGATCGCCGACGGCGGGCGCACGATCGTTTTCTAAAGCGCCGATGACCCGCCCTTCAGGCTCGGCCGGTCATGGCTAGAATCCTGCCGACACCGGCTCGCTTAGGGCCGGCGCCCTCACGGGCCGTTAGCTCAATTGGCAGAGCAGGGGCCTCTTAAGCCCAAGGTTGTTGGTTCGATTCCAACACGGCCCACTTCCTCGCGCGCGTGCAGGCGAAGTAGGTACCAGCCAGCACGCACTGTCCAACGCCTAAGGAGCTCTAGCCGCTAGGTTGCAAGCGCGCGCCGCGGTTGAGCTAAGCAGTGGCCGAAGCGCTAGTGCCCATCAGCGATGCGCGGCCCGCGTCGGTCCATACGACCTGCTCACGGCCTGGCCCGACTCCAATCAGCGTCACGGGCGCGCCGACATGCTCTTCGATGAACTGCAGATACTCGCGCGCACCGTCGGGCAGGTCGGAGAGGGCGCGGCACTCGCCGAGGTCCTCCTTCCAGCCGCGTAGCTCGGTGAGCTCGGCGGTTGTGTGGTGCAACACCGTTTGGTGGTAGGGGAAGTCATCGAACTCTGCGCCCTCCGCACCGCGATAGCTCGTGCACACCTGGATGCGGTCCAAACCCGAGAGCACGTCGAGCTTGGTGAGCACCACCGCCGTGAGCGTGTTCAAGCGTGCTGCATAGCGAAGCGCCACGAGGTCGAGCCAACCGGTGCGGCGCGGGCGGCCGGTGGTCGTTCCGAACTCGCCTCCACGCTTGCGGATCGTCTCGCCCATCTCGTCGTGCAGCTCGCTTGGGAACGGCCCGGCTCCCACACGTGTGGTGTAGGCCTTTGAGACGCCCCAGATCTCGTCGATGTCCTTTGGACCGACACCTGCCCCCACACACGCCGCTCCCGAGAGGGGGTTGGAGGACGTTACGAACGGATATGTGCCGTGGTCGATGTCGAGCATCGCCCCCTGTGCTCCCTCGAAGATCACCTTCTTGCCTTCGTCCAGCAGCTCCCACATCAGCCGTGCTGTGTCCGCTATGTGCTGCTCGAGACGGTGACCGTAAGTCAAATACTCCTCGGTCATCGTGTGCAGATCGAGCGCTGGATCCTTCTCAAACGGACGCAGCGAGAGACGCTTCGGCTCCATCGCCGCCATGATCTTCTTCTTGAGGATCTTCTCGTCGAGCAGGTCCTGAACACGGATTCCCAGGCGCGCCGCCTTGTCGGCGTAGCATGGGCCGATCCCGCGTCGTGTGGTGCCGATCTGCAGACTCCCGAGTTTGGCCTCGCCGGCAGAGTCGAGCAGCAGGTGGTAGGGCATGATCAGGTGGGCGTTGGCGGAGATGCGAAGCCCACTCACGTCCACGCGTCGTGCGCGCAGCGCGTCGAGCTCCTCGATCAGCACCTTTGGGTCGATCACAACGCCGTTGCCGATCACGCAGCGCTTGCCCGGGTAGAGGATGCCGGAGGGAATCAGGTGCAGCTTCCACTCCACGCTGCCACGCACGATGGTGTGCCCGGCGTTATTGCCGCCTTGAAAGCGCACCACCGCGTCGCCATGCTCAGCGAGCAGATCGGTGATCTTCCCCTTCCCCTCGTCGCCCCACTGGGCACCAACTATGACTATTCCGGGCATCGCGTCATGGAGTCTAGGGGCCCGTCCACCAGCTCGCCGCCCCCTCAGGCGGGTCGGGCCATCACCGGCAGCTCGCGGCGCTTATCCTCGCCATACAGGGGCAGTGGGTCGCCGCACATCTCGATCAGACGAGACACGATCCGCTTGCCTACTACCGCGCTTGCATCATCAGATACCACCTTGCGCTCTTCGCTCCTCTGTCCCTGACCCTCGTCAGAGACCGTTGTGAGCACGCGCTTGCTCATCTGCTCGCTCAACTCGTCTGGCATGAGGTTTGTGGTGACAACCATTGCGCGCCCTGCCTGATAGCGCGCGTCGACGATCGAGTAGAGCTGCTCGAGTCTCCACGGGGTTGTGTGCTGTGCCCCGAGGTCGTCAATGTGGAGCAGGTCAACACAGGAGAGCCGATCCAGTAGATCGAGCAGGCTGTTGTCGGTGTCGATCTCGTCGCGAATCATGTTGAGCAGTCGCGGCAGTGAATAGATCGCCACTGAGTAGCCCGCTTCGAGGGCGGCGCTTGAGACGATCATCGCGAGTGTGGTCTTGCCCGTGCCGACATCGCCCACCAGGTAAAGGCCTCTGCCTTCGTCGAGACGACTGTTGAGGTTGCGCACATAGCTGCGCACCGCCGATACCACAGCCTCGTGCATACCAAGCACCGGCGGACGGTCGAAGGAGGCGCCCCGGTAGCGCTTGGGCACCCGCCCCTCCAGGCTTGCTGTCCGCTTGCGAGCGATGCGCCCAACACGGCAGCGACAGTCAGACGCGGTGTTGGTGGCCTCATCAACAACGAATCCGCTTCCGTCGCACAGGCCAAGCGGACAGGCATCGGGATCACGCGAGCCTGTGAGACTCAAGACGTCAGCGTTCATGCCGCATAGCGATTCTCGCCGGCATAGTTCATGAACTTCGGATACTCCTTCTGGAAGGTCAACGTCACCTTGCCGACAGCTCCATTGCGATGCTTGGCGATGATCAGGTCCGCCTCGCCCATTCGCTCTGAGTCCTCGTTGTAATACTCATCGCGGTAGATGAACATAACGAGATCGGAGTCTTGCTCCAAGTTCCCACTCTCTCGCAGGTCCGACAGCTGAGGACGCTTGTCGGGACGCGTCTCCACTGCACGGCTGAGCTGCGATAGCGCGATCACAGGCACGCTGAGCTCGCGCGCCAGGATCTTCAGCCCACGGCTCAACTCGCCGACAGCCGTCACGCGTGAGTCATAGCGACTGTCTGTGCGCATCAGCTGCAGGTAATCGATGATGATCAGGCCGAGGCCGTTCTCGCACTGACTGTGCAGGCGGCGTGCCTTTGCCCTGATCTCGAGCATGCCCACGTCGCTTGAGTCATCGACCCACAGTGGCGCCGCTGCGAGGCGCTGAGAGGCCTTCAGGATCTTCGGCCAGCGTTCTTCCTTGACGCGCCCCTTGCGCAGCTCCTCGCCCTTGATGCGTGCTTGAGAGGCCACAAAGCGCTGGGCAAGCTCAGCCTCTGCCATCTCGAGCGAGAACAGTGCCACCGGCCGGCCGTGTTCAACGGCCGCGTTCTCGGCGATGTTGCACACGAGTGCGCTCTTGCCCATGGCGGGTCGTGCCGCGATGATGATCAAGTTGCCAGGCTGGAAGCCGCCTGTAATCTCGTCAAGGTCCTTGAAGCCCGACGGGGCGCCTGTCAGCGAGGTGCCCTCGATTGATAGACGGTGCAGCTTGTCAAGCTCCTCGTGCAGGACCTCCTCAATCGAGCGGAAGTCCTGCTGACGGTCGTCGCGGGCTACCTCGAGCATCGTCTTCTCGGCCTGCTCCACAAGCTCCCGTGGAGCGCTCTGGCGCTCGAGCACACTCGACTGGATGTCGTAGGAGGCCGCCAACAGGCGTCTTAGCAGTGCATTCTCACGGACAATCTGCGCATAGCGACGCGCATGACCTGCCGCTGGAACAACCCCTGTCAGCTCATCCACGGCAGCAGGTCCCCCGACTACCTCGAGCTTGCCGGTCTGGCGCAGGCGGTCGGTGACGGTCAGCACGTCCACGGGCTCGCTCTCGTTGTAAAGAGCCAGCATCGCCTCGTAGATGAGCCCGTGACGGTCGCGGTAGAAGTCCTCAGAGCGCAACCCCTCTTCGATCACGAGCGCATACAGCGAGCGATCGGACAGCAGGATTGCCCCGAGCACCGACTGCTCCGCGTCGAGGTTGTGCGGCGGGGCGATCACGCCTGTGGGCATGTTGGAGCCGTTGACTGTCGAGACCGCGCTCATTGCTTCGGCGAGTCTACGTCGGGTGGCTCGACGTCTCGGCGGCGGAACCCGCAATTGAGAGGGAAATCATTGTGGCGCAAGCTCACGAACAGATGTTCGCAGGCGGGTCAGACCGCAAGAATCTGTCCTTGAGATAGGTTCTAAAGGGTGAGCAGGCGCACGCTATGCCGACGCTACTTTTGCGCGACAACCATGGTCTTCACGGTGGCCGTGACTCCCTCGACGACCTCCACCACGACCATGTAGGTGCCGACATTCTTGATCGGCTCGGGCAGGTGCACGTTGTTCTTGTCGGTGCGCAATCCGCGGGCGTCGCGGATCGCCGAGGCGATGTCCTGGGCGGTAACCGACCCGAACAGGCGCCCGTCGGCGCCGGCCTGTTGGGTGATGGTGATGACGGTCTTATTCAGGAGCGCCGCATTGTCGTTTGCTTTCTCAACGTACTCGCGCGCCGCCCGCTCGGCTGCCTGCTGGCGCTGGCGGATCACTTCGATCGCACCGCGGGTGGCCGGCTGGGCAAGTTTGCGCGGTATTAGGAAGTTGCGCAGGTAGCCCTTGGAGACATCCACCACCGTGCCTTGCTCGCCGAGCTCGTCAACGTCCTTCAGGAGTATCGCCTCAGGCATCGTCTATCGCCTACCGGTCACGGTCTCGGTCGCCGCGCTCGCGGCGCGGATGATCGTCGCGGCCGCCCTCATTCACGTATGGCAGCAGCGCCAGCTCACGGGCGCGCTTGACCGCCCGTGCGATCTGGCCCTGGTGACGACGGCATGCGCCGGTGATCCTGCGTGAGCGGATCTTGCCCTTCTCAGAGATGAATTTCCGCAGCGAGGAGACGTCCTTGTAGTCGACCTGCTCGACCTTGTCACGGCAGTGCTGGCAAGGCTTACGCCTTCCGCTACCGGACCCACCCTTCTTGTCTCGTCGTCGGACAGGCTTGCCGCGACCGCGCTTTGCCACTTGAAGATCCTTGCTTTCGAACTAGAACGGAATGTCGTCGTCTCCGGCTTGACCGGAGACCGGTGCGGGCTGGAAGTCGCGGTCGTCAACCGGGATGTCACTGCCCTGCGATGCCCCGCCGCCCGCGAACCCTCCTGCACCGGATGGGTCTTCGCGTGATCCGAGGAACTGCACCGAGTCGGCAATGATATCGATTGCGCTGCGTTTTGTGCCGTCCTGGGCCTCCCACTCGCGCCACTCGAGCCTTCCATCGATTGCCACAGGGCGACCCTTTGCGAGGTAGCGGGCGGCATTCTCGCCCTGAGCACCCCACACAGTCACGTTGAAATAGTTGGGCTTGTCCTCCCACTCGCCTGTGCTTCCGTTCTTGCGCCGTGTGTTGCAAGCGATACGCAAGCTACATACTGAGGAGCCGCTCGGTAGGGAGCGCAACTCGGGATCAGCGGTGAGGTTCCCGGTCATTACGACTCGGTTGATGTTGGTGGCGGCCACGGCTCTGGTTCCTTTCGCTCTGTCTGTATGCCTCGGTAGCTCGCGCCCTGCGCCGGAGGCCTGACTGCGAGTCTAGAGAGGTGGATGGGCTCGGTGTGGCGCGGGACCGTCCAACACAACGCTCTTTGCGGGTCGCTTCTTACTTCGACTGCTCGGTTCTGTGCTGGCGAGGGGAGGTGCCGAACACCTCGTCCCAGTAGGGGGCGCTGATCCCGAAGCCGCGCGTATCGTCCTGGAAGTGATGACGCATGTGGCGCTCGCGCAGCACCCTTCCAACGCGTGAGTGGGGACGGAAGTGGTGGACGTAGTAGTGGAGCATGTCGTAGGCGAGATACCCGACGAAGAAGCCTGCCCCTACACCGGGGGCATAGCGTTTTCCGAACACCACGTACAGCGCGCCGAACACCACGGCGCCGAGCGGAATGCTCACCGCCGGGGGCATCACTAGACGCATAGGGTCGTTTGGGTGCTCGTGGTGGACACCATGGATGATCCAGTGCATCCGAGCACCGATCCCGTGATCTGGCTCGAAATGAAAGACGAGCCGGTGCAGCCAATACTCGAAAAGAGTCCACAGGGCATATCCCACCGCAACGAGCCCGAGGGCCGCAGGTGCGCTCACAAACGAAAGCTCCCATGCCGCCAACGCCACGATCACCGGCACGAAGATCAAGATCGGCACCGAGGGGTGCACCCGCGAGAACGCGTCGAGCACGCGCGACTCGAACATTGGGGGTGACGCACGCAATACGTCGGTTCTACGGGCTGTTGGGCCCTCACCGATCGAACTCTCACTCACAACGCACTCTCAACAGTTGTTGTCCTCGGTGGCTGCACGCCTCCGAGTGTATTACGCGATCGCTTGCTCCTCGACAGGGCTCTGCCCTGTCTCCTCACGGGCGGGAGCTGCAGCGCCAGGGGCCATGTCAGGGGCCGCGGGGGTCCCTGGCTTCAGCTTGTTGATGCGAAAGCGGATCACCCCGTCGGTGATGTGGAGCGTTCGGTTGAGCTCAGCAATCAACTCCACAGCCGTGGCGTGGAACTGCAGGAGGTGATACTCGGCTGTTGCCTTGTGGTCGATCGGATAGGCAAGCGCCCGCTCTCCCCACTCGTCGTGGTGCACCAGCTCGCCCTTAGCAGCAATTGCCTCGCGCGCATCGGCCACGATCTTTGCGCGCGCGGTCTCCTCCGCCTGCGGATCGAGCAGGAGCACGAGATCGTATGTGGGCACGGGCAAGGTCATGAACGAGCGCGTACTGCGCGGCGGCGGATGATACCAGCGCTCGGGTGGCTACACAGCCGCCCGCTTGGCCCTGATGTCGGCTAGTTGCTCGTCGATCCAGTCTCCAGGGTCGCGTGAGGTCACGATCTCTACGAGTCCGCGCGCTCGGCGGGTGCGCTCCTGCACGGGCATATCGAGTGCTGCATGGATCGAGTCCGCTAGCTCCTGGATGTCAAACGGGTTTACCGACAGGGCATACTCGCCGAGCTCCTCGTGGGCCCCCGTGTTCTCTGAGAGGATCGAGACACCGGCACGCTCGTTGACGATCGGCCCCTCCTTCGCCACCAGGTTCATCCCGTCGAACATGGCGTTTACGAGCAGCACGTCGTAGTGCTTGTAAGCCGCCATAGCCTCCTCGAGATCGTCGCGCAGCTTCAGCTGAATCGGCATCCAATCGGGTGTGCCGTGACGGTGATTGACAACTGCTACGAGTGCCTCGATACGTTCCAGATACTCCGCATACTCGGGCACGTCTGTACGCGAGGGCATCAGCTGCGCCACGAACGTCACGCGCTCACGAAACTCGGGATGCTGGTCGAGGAACAGGTCGAATGCGGAGAAGCCTCTCAGTACGTTCTTCGAGAGGTCGGCGCGGTCCACGCGCAAGATAAGGAAGTCCCGCCGACGGCGCAACAGCTCGCGCTCGAACTCCTCTACTCGCGCTCCCTGCGCAGCCTGTAGCGCCGCCTTGTGGTCGATTGGCAGTGGATAGGCCCTCACCCATACGTCGCGGCCCTCCCAGCTCACGACGCCGCGCTCGAAGTCCACGTCCAGGTCCATCAGATCGCGGCAGCACTGGAGGAAGTTACGCCTGTAGGAGCGCGTGTGGAAACCGATGATGTCGTTTGCCAGCAGTCCGGCGAAGATCTCCTGCCTGATCCGTGACGGGAGCACCCGCCACGAGTCTGACTGCGTCCAAGGAATGTGCACGAAGTGGTGCAAGAACACATCCGGGCGGGCCCTGCGCACGAGCTCCGGGAGCGTGTAGAGGTGGTAGTCGTGCACCATCACAACCGGCTCGAGCTCGTCGTCGATCTCCTCCACCACGGCCCGTGCCAGATCCTCATTGACAGCGTTGTAGCCAAACTCAAACGCCTCGATCTCCTCGCGCCTGATGTCCGGTGCGTTGGAGAGGTCCCACAGGTAATGCTGGATGAACCACAGCATCGGGTTGGCAAACACGTTGTAGAAGCGGTCATACGCCTCTGGGCTACTGACCACCAGGCGAACCTGATACTCCCCCCCCGCGGGACTCCTCACAGGGAATGGCCGTGCTCCGTGCTCGCGCGACACCTGCGCGTCGTACTCGTTCATGGCTGAGGCGATCCAAACCGCATCGCGGTGTGACGCCAATCCGGACAGCGCCGTAACCAGGCCACCCGTTCCGCGCTGCACCTCTCCTTCAGGGCCGAAGGTCACGGGCCCCCGGTTGCTCACCAGCACGAGCGGCGAGCGCTGTGCCGGCGCGCCGTTCACGATTCGCCCAACTCCGTGAAGATCCGTAGGTAGTCGCGCAGGTAGCGCGGCGTCAGGAAGTGGCTGCGCACGTGCTCCTTGCCGCGCCGCCCGAGCGACTTGCCAAGGGCTGGGTCGGCGAGTAGCTCGAGCGAGCGCTGCGCGCACTGCTCGACGGTCTCCACGAGAAAGCCCGTTACTCCGTCCTCCACCTGCAACGGGATCCCCCCTACGTTCCCGCCAATGAACGGACGCGCCTTCCAGATCGCCTCGGACACCGTCAACCCGAATCCCTCGCGTGTCGACTTTTGCACCACCACGTCAGCGTGAGATTGAAATGCGTTTACCTCGATTGCTCCTACGTTGTTGAAGTTGTTGAGGATGTGTACATCCGGGTCGCCGTCCGCGTGGGCGATGGTCGCGTTGAAGAAATCCCATCCCTCCGGGTCATCGCTTGCC
>JBAPMC010000392.1:0-3151 GCA_049278415.1 Solirubrobacteraceae bacterium | reverse complement strand
AGCCGCTGAGGGCATCGTCAAGGACTTTGCAGTGATTGGTAGCGAATCGGGGCTCAAGAGCGTGGTGGACACCTCGCTTGGCGCCGCCAGCGTGACAACCGCGCCCGGCTACTCTAAGCCACCCACGAATGCAATCGCCAGCGCCTATGTCCAGCCCGAAGAGCTCGTCAAGGCGGTTCACGGCGCGAGCGGCGTGGCAAGCCAGGGCGTGTCGTTGCTGGGCCAGCTGTTCGCGAACGCACAGTCGGCATCTCTGTCGGTGACCCCAACCAGCAACTCGATCTCATTGCAAGGCGAAGTCCATTCCACCAGCGGGTCCGCTCCACTATTCGGCCAGGAAGGCGCCAAGGCGCTCGGCGAATTCCCCGGAGGTGCCTGGCTGGCCGCGGGTGTCGGCAACGTTGGGGGAGCCAACCTGCCCCGTGCGCTGTCTCTGCTGCAAGGCGTGGCGTCATTCGGTACATCGACGGTGTTCGCCTCCCTTGGTGGTCCCAGCATCGAAAAGCTCTTCACAGCACTCCAGTCGCCCAAGGCAAACCTGCAACAGGACTTCGGCGGCTGGGCGGGCGCCGGTGGGATGTTCGTGAGCGGCACCGGCCTGTTCAACCTCGAATCGGCCCTTGTGATCTCCTCCAATGATCCCAGCGCATCGCGTGCAGCGGTGGGCAAGCTTGGGAAGCTGATGCAGAGCGCCGGAGCGGTGGTCAGCAACGCCTCGATCGCGGGGGCCGATGCAGCGGTAAGCGTCAAGCTTCAAGGCTTCCCAGCAGTCATCTTCATAGCTGACGGCCAAGGCAAGTTTGTGCTCGGGCTCGGACAGGCCTCTGTTCAGGGCGCGCTGACCCCATCAAGCACGCTTGCGAGCTCACCCGCCTACGCCACGGCCACCGCGACGCTCGGAGGCGGTATCGAACCGAGCCTGATCGTCGAATTCCCAACCCTGCTCGGCTTCCTTGAAGGAGTTGGCCTAACCTCGAGCCCGGGTGTGTCGAACCTCGTGCCCTACCTCAAATCGCTTGGCACACTGACCGCAGGCGCCACCAGTCAGTCGGGCGTTGAGCATTTCCGGCTCGTGCTCGGTCTGGCTTGATGACACGGACGGAGGAGGAGATGAGCCACGGGCTGACGCGGGCCTCTGAACCAAGGCTGACGCGGCTTCTCTATCCGTGCAGGCAAGCTCAATCGCTCAGGCAGGAGTGCCGCTGAGCGGCGTCTTCTCAGGTCCGTCGTGTGGCCGAGACGGCCTGTTCTCGGTCTCGATGATCACCCTGCACGGGCGCTTGCTCAACAGATAGGTGGCGGTCGGCCCGATTCGCTGCTCGCCGACGGGAGCGTGGATCGTGGACCAGTAGATCACGTCCGAGCCAACCCGTTTGGCCTCTTCGACGAGCGCTGCTCCCGGGTTGCGCGTACGAATCAAGCCCGTACGGATCTTGATGTTTGACCTGCGGGCCTTGATACGCGCGCTCTCGAGGGCGGAGCGGCCTTCGGCCTCCTCAGCCTCAAGTCCGGCCTCGAGTGAGAGCTGGCTGGGAACCGGTAGAACGAACACCGCATATACGACGCCATCTTCGCCGATCAGCTTTGCAGCGCTCGACAGCGTGCTCGCGCTGACGTCGCCACCGAAGATCGGCACGAGCGCGGTGCGATAGCCGAGCGCCTGGAAGTCCGCCGGGCGCTCTGGGCGCTCGATGCGGTAGGACTTGCGCGGGTCGAGACCCTGACGGCGGCGATAGATGAAATAGCCGCCCATCCCCACGATCATCCATGGGATGCCGATCGTGCGAGCCTCGGGATGCAGCGCGACGACCGCGCACCAGGCGGCAAACGTGCCGATCGCTCCGAGTACGGCTGTCAGCGGTATTGAGCTGCCGCGGATGCGCACATTCCACGGCATCCGGTAGGGGCGCTCGCGGTCGGGGTCTTTCAAGCGCAGCGCCACCACCGAGATGTGCGCGATGGTGAACGACAGCATCGCCCCGAACGAGTAGAGGTTGCCCAGCAGCGAGGTTTCGCCAGGCAGGATCAGGATGCCTGCAAGGATCGAGAAGAACACGATCGTGAACCACGGCGTGCGGTAGCGCGGGTGCAGTTGCGAGAAAATGCTCGGAAGCTGGCGATGCTCGGCCAGCGACCACGACAGGCGCGAGATGCCGATCAGGCCAGCGTTCGTGGCAATGAACAGGATTGTGGCTGCGAGCACGCCGACGTAGTCCTGCGCCAAGGTGAGCACCGTGCCGTGCAGACCCAGATGCTTGATGATGCCGAGCACAGGGTCGTTTTCGTAGACCGTGCTGAGTTCAGTGGCGTAGTGGCCGGCGTGGTGCACGACCGGCAATGCCGACAGCGCTACAACCGAGATGCCGGCGTAGATGCCAAGCACTGCGATCAGGACGAGATTGACGGCCTTTGGAATGTCATGACCAGGGTCCTTGGCCTCCTCGGCCATGTTGGAGACGGTCTCGATCCCGGTGTAGGCCACCATCGCCACTGAGAGAGCGAAGACGAGCTGGGTCCAGCTCGGTGCGATTCCGAGGTGCACTTGGTGGAGGAGCAGCGAAGGATTGAGCACCAGCGCAAAGCCCAACCCAACCAACAGCACCTGGGTGCACAAGTCGGCGATGGCAAGCAGCAGGTTGAGATTGGCCGACTCCCCCAGTCCCCGGATGTTCAGCGCGGCCAGCAGCACGATCGTGACCAGTCCGCCAAAGATGTCGCCCGGGTTGTGTGTGAGGGCGGGAAAGAAAGCGCCCAGGTAGTGGGGCACGAAGAACGCTGATATAGCGATCGTGATGATGTAGTCGAGGCTCAGCGCCCAACCTGCGAAGAACGAGACGACATCGTTGAAGGCGTGGCGTGCAAAGGAGGAGGAGCCTCCTGCCTCCGGAAACATGGAGGCGCCCTCGGCATAGGTCTTGGCGGTGAGCACGAACAGCCCTCCGGCAAACATGAACACCAGTGGGGTGAGCCCCAGTGCGTGTGCTGCCACGAGCCCGAGCGCGTAGTAGATCGAGGAGCCGACGTTCCCGTATGCGGTCGCAAACAGGCCGGGAACCCCAACCGACCGGCGCAGCCCATGTTCGGTGAGGCGTGCCATCTACCCGGAGCGTATACAGGCGGCCGCCGCACTGAAGCCGTCGTTGCTGTGAGG
>JBAPMC010000391.1:0-3050 GCA_049278415.1 Solirubrobacteraceae bacterium | reverse complement strand
TTTGCTTTTGTTTGCGAATACGCTAACATAATGTGCTATGCAGGTCGTGGACAGAGTCGCTGGTGAGTTGATCCGCGAGATCCGCCGTGAGAGCGGCTTGCGTCAGGCGGAGCTGGCTCGACGGGCCGCGTTGCCGAGGTCGGTCCTAAGCGCATATGAGCATGGTCGTCGCCAACCGGGAGTTGACGCGCTTGCTCGCCTCGCCGCGGCCGCTGGGCTGGAGTTGCGAGTCGGGCCGCCCACAGGGCCTGTCGATCCCGTGCGGGCGGGGCGGATTCTTGGGCAGGTGCTTGACCTGGCCGAGGCGCTTCCCGGCCGGCGACGCGGAGCGCTCGAATATCCATCGTTTGCTCGGTTCGTCAGATGAGCCTGCTCGCTCAACGACTGCTCGAGGTCCACGATGCACTCTCGACTGCCAAGCTGCCACACGCGTTCGGAGGGGCGATTGCGCTCGCCTACTGCACCGAAGAGGCTCGCGGCACGCGCGACTTGGACGTGAACGTCTTCGTGGATCTTCAGCGGGCAAAGGATGTCCTCGTCGCGCTGCCTGACGTCGTGAGTGCAACGGAGGCCGAGATACGAGCGCTGGAGCTGGAGGGTCAAGTGCGCGTGTGGTGGGAGGACACTCCCATTGACCTCTTCCTCGACATACACAGCTTCCACCATGAGGTGGCCGAAGGAGTGCGGCTCGTGCCGTTCGGGGGTCGCACGATCCCGGTGCTCGACTGCACGGCGCTGGCGGTGTTCAAGGCCCTTTTCGACCGTACGAAGGATTGGGCTGACATCGAGGAGATGGTTACGGCCGAGGCCTTGGATCTACCACGCGCCCTAGCGTGGGTTGAGAGTTTGGTCGGCTCCAACGGCCCAGCGCTGGGTCGCCTGAAGTCGCTTGCCTCTTGAAAGACGGCGTTCTCGCGGCCCTACAGCACTTCGAGGATCAGCGAGAGATCGAGCGCCGGCGCCGAGTGGGTGAGGGCTCCCATCGAGATGAAGTCGACGCCGGTGAGCGCACGCTCATGGAGGCTCTCGAGCGTGACGTTGCCGCTTGCCTCGAGCTCGGCACGTCCCGCCACCTGGGTTACGGCCGCGCGCAGCTCCTCGACGCTCATGTTGTCAAGCAGTAGTTGAGGGGCGCCCGCAGCGAGCGCCTCGGCGATCTCCTCGGGATTGCCCACCTCGACCTCGAGAGTGCAGGCAAGCTCGGGGGCGGCCTCGCGTGCGCGGGCAATCGCTTGGGCTATACCGCCGGCTGCGGCGATGTGGTTCTCCTTGATGAGGATCGCGTCGTACAGCCCCACACGGTGATTGGTGGCGCCGCCTGCGGCAACCGCCGCCTTCTCAAGGGCGCGCAGGCCGGGGGTGGTCTTGCGCGTGTCGAGCACGGTGGCAGCGGTGTCCTTCACCGCCCCGGCGGCTCGAGTCGCCATCGTGGCCACTCCAGAGAGGTGAGCGAGGAAGTTGAGCGCCGTGCGCTCCCCCGTCAGCAGAGCGCGCGCTGAGCCTTCGATCGAAAGCACCGGGCCGCCATCCTCACGCCAGTGTCCCTCCGCGGCCAGACGCTCAAAACGTGTGGTGGGGTCGAGCAGCGAGAACGTCTCCTGCGCCGCGTCAAGCCCGTAGATTGCGCCAGGGGCCTTCTGTGTGATGAGCGCATGTGCGCGCGCGTCCACTGCGACAGTCGCCTCGGTTGTGACGTCCCCGCCCCCGAGGTCCTCGTCGAGCGCGCGGCGCACAAGCGCTTGAAGGTCCTTTGTGGAGATGAGGTCGTTCATCTGCCCACACAATATGCGACGGTCCTCCCGGCGACGGTCACGGAGGCGTCAGGGCATCGATCCCGGCGGGGCAAGCCACACCGACTCGAACTGCATGACTTCGGCGAGCGTGTCGTAGTCGTGGTCGTAGTGGAGCACGGCTGATCCCGTCTCTTGTGCGGCGGCTGCCGTCAGATAGTCGACTATCGGAATACGCTGGGCGCCATCTGAGCGGTGAGCGAACGTGCGCATCGTGTCCTGTGCCGCCCGTGCGATCGTGGCGGTGAGTGGGGCCGATCGCAGCGTGGAAAGCTCCTCGGCAAGTTCGTCGAAGGTTGTGCCGTTGCGAGCGCTGAGCAGGATCTCGAGTTGCGTGGCTGGCGCGATGCGCAGCCGGTCGCTGCTTACCGCTTGCCCCCATTGCTCGCGTATCGTTGGGTGCTGGGCGCGCGCAAAGGCCGATGTGTCGATCAGGAGTGCCAGTTCACCCCAGGCATCGGGCTCAGGGGAGCGGCCACGCATGGAGCTTGCCCTCGCGCAGCAGATCCCAATCTATGCCCGCCGTCTCAGGTTTGACGAACCGCTCCGCCAGGCGCTCCAATAGCACCCGACGCTCTGCTTCGCTCTTCGGGCTCTCGGCGAGATGGATCGCGCCCGCGATCGCCAGTTCGCGCACCTGTCGCGAGCGCGAGAGTCCGGGCGGCAAGTGAGGCGCGGCCGCGCGTAGCGCCCGAGCCAGCTCAGGGTCCTCGGTGACTTGTATGCGGGGATGGGAAGTTGCCACACTCGCAGTGTACCACCGCTGTGTCACCTGTTGCGGCCTTTGGCACGGCGATGGTTGAAGAGTCTTAATTTGCACAGACGTCAAGCTAGGCCTTGCTTGGGACGGAGCTCGGCGCGTGCTGGTCGCAGGGATAAACTGGGGAAGGTGCAGACTCTTCCGATGATCCCCACCCAGGGGCCGCTCCCTGCGCTCACCCCTGCGGAGATCGCCGGGCTGCACGAGGAGGTGCGTGCGCTCGCAGCCGAGCGCAATGCGACGATCCTCGCGCACAACTATCAGGTGCCTGAGGTGCAGGATGTTGCCGACTACGTGGGCGACTCGCTTGGGCTCTCACGCAAGGCGGGAGCCTCCGACGCCGAGGTGATCGTGTTCTGCGGTGTGCACTTCATGGCTGAGACGGCCTCGATCCTGTGTCCGGAGAAGACGGTGCTGATCCCCGACCTGGATGCAGGCTGCTCGCTGGCGGCATCGATCGATGCGCAGCAGTTGCGCGAGTGGAAGGATAGGAATAGGGA
>JBAPMC010000390.1:0-4706 GCA_049278415.1 Solirubrobacteraceae bacterium | reverse complement strand
CGGATGTGGAAATCGAAGGCATCTTGCCGACTCTGGTCGACACGCGGACGTTGCACGCCAAGGAGGCGATCGAGCTGCTCGAGGAGAACTTCGGCGACCGCGTGTTCGCCTCGCGCATCCGCAAGACGGTGCGCTTCGCCGAGGCTCCGGTGAAGGGGATGTCGGTGCTCAAGTACGAGCCGGACGGTGTGGCTGCGCAGTCCTACCGTCAGCTGGCGCAAGAGGTCTTGGCCAATGGCAAACCCTAAGCGCGCATCGATGCGCGAAGGGCCGCTGGCGGCGCTCTTCCGCAAGACAGAGGATCTGGAGAAGGACTCTGGCGCAGAGCAGCAGTCAACGCCCGATGCTGCGACCTCTGCGGGCGCCCCCGAGCCTGTGGCCGAGGCGAGCGCGCCGCAGCCCCCCGTTGCGCAGAGTGCGCCTACTGAGCCCGTGCCCGCCCAGGCCGAGCATCCCCGCGACAGCGGAGTTCCCCACCCCTCGCTACGCCCGAGCCTTGACGAGGAGGAGCAGGCCACGCGAGTCCCGAGCCCGCAGGAGCGCCTGCGCAACGCCTTCTCCTCAGAGATCCCCGAGAACCTGATGGACCGCCCCGGCGCAAGCACACGTGCGCCCGCAGCATCGGCGCCCGCAAACGACATGCGTGTCCGCGAAGACCCGCGACCGTTCGGCGAAGCGATGCCGGTTGCACAACCGGTGATCCGTGTGGTGGGCGTTGGCGGCGCCGGCGCCAACGCGGTCAACCGCATGGTTGAGGCAGAGGTGGAGGGCGTGGAGTTCCTCGCCATCAACACCGACTTGCAGTCGCTGCAGCAGTCAACGGCGGACATCACCCTGCACATTGGCGCCGAGCTGACCCGTGGCCTCGGCTCGGGCTCTGACGCAAACGTCGGCACGCAGGCTGCGATGGACGACTACGATCGCGTGAAGGCCCTGCTGAAGGGCTCGGACATGATCTTCATCACTGCGGGAGCGGGCGGTGGCACCGGCACCGGAGCCGCTCCGATCGTGGCGCGGATTGCACGCGAAGTTGGAGCGCTCACCGTGGCGATCGTGACAAAGCCGTTCGGCTTTGAGGGCTCGCGTCGGGCCGAGCAGGCGGACCGCGGCGTGGAGGCGCTCGCCGAGGAGGTGGACACGCTGATCGTGGTTCCCAACAATCGCCTGCTGACCGTGCTCGACAAGCAGACGGCGATGGTGGAGGCGTTCCGCGTAGCCGACGACGTGTTGCGCCAGGGCGTACAGGGCATCTCCGATCTCGTAACGCTGCCGGGCCTGATCAACCTCGACTTCGCTGACGTGCGCACGATCATGTCCGATGCCGGCAACGCGCTGCTTGGGATCGGAATGGGCGTTGGCGAGAACCGTGCGCCCGAGGCTGCGGCCCAGGCGGTCGCCTCTCCCTTGCTTGAAACGTCGATGGAGGGTGCGCGCTCGATCCTGCTGTCGATCACCGGTGGACGCGACCTGTCGCTGTGGGAGGTCAATGAGGCCGCCAAGGCTGTCTCTGAGGCGGCGCATCCCGACGCGAACATCATCTTCGGAGCCATGGTTGACGAGAAGCTCGACGACCAGGTGTGGGTGACGGTGGTGGCCACCGGCTACGGCGCCCGCAACGCACGATCGCAGATGCGCGAGCCGGCAGGCGAGCCGCGCGTGAAGCGCACGAGTCCTTCGGCGCGCGATACTCGGTCCCCACATGGGGACAGGCAGTCACGTCGCGGTGGCCTCGCGGTCTCCGACATGGACGTGCCTGAGTTCATTCCCAACTTCTAAGCGCCATACCCAGAGGCGCTTCATGTCGGCCTGACCGGCGCCCCGTTGTAGGGGGTGCTGTGCTATCGCTCACGTATGAGCGCGGCTGAGAAGGGGGTTGTGGCGGCAGGTCATCCGCTGACGGCGCAAGCCGGGGCGGAGGTGCTGCGCAACGGCGGCAATGCGGTGGATGCGGCCGTGGCGGCGATGCTGACCTCGTTTGCGGCTGAGCCACTGCTCACTGGGCTCGGTGCGGGTGGGCACATGATGGTCGCTGGCGGTGGCCAGCAGCCGGCGCTACTCGACTTCTTCGTTGAGGCTCCCTCGCGTGCGCAGGATGGGAGCGCAGCCGAGCTGGATGCGGTGAACGTTTCATTCGGGGATGCCGTGCAAATGTTCTACATAGGGCCGGCGTCGTGCGGGGTGTATGGGGCGCCCGCGGGAGTGTGCGAGGCGGCGGCGCGCTGGGGGACGATCGATCTCGCCGAGCTGGCGGCGCCCGCGGCGAAGCTTGCGCGCGACGGGGTGCTGCTCAACGCAGGGCAGGCCTACATCGCCCGCATCCTTGCTGACCTGCTGCAGTCAACGCCCGAGTGTGCGGCGTTGTGGGCGCCGCAGGGCCGGGTGTTGGGTGAGGGTGAGCTGTTGCGCAATCCCGAGCTTGGCGAGGCGCTCGTGCGGCTTGGGCAGGATGGGGCGAGGCCCTTCTACAGCGGAGACATAGCCGACGCGGTGTGTGAGTGGCTCGGCGAGCGTGGAGGGTCGCTCACCCGCGAGGAGCTCGGCGGCTATGAGGCGATCGAGCGGGAGCCCTTGAGCATGCGCTATCGCGACCGCATGGTGCTCACCAATCCGCCACCGTCGGCTGGAGGCACGCTGCTTGCCTATTCGCTGGGACTGCTGGACGCACAGCCGGCGCCGCCGTCGCTCGACGCTGTGATTGCCTCGATGGAAGCGGCCCAGGGGGAGCGCACAGCCGAGTTCATGGAGGGGCTTTCAGAGGAGGGGTTTTTGGCGTGCTTCCTCTCTTCACGGCTTGGATCCACAACCCACATCTCTGTGCTCGACTCGCACGGGAGGGCGTGCTCGGTGACGTGCACGAACGGGGAGGGGTCAGGGGTGGTGGTGCCGGGCACCGGTATTCACCTGAACAATGTGATGGGTGAGGAGGACCTCAGCCCGTTTGGCTTCCACAGTCATCCCGCGGGACGAAGGATGCCGAGCATGATGGCTCCATCGGTTGTGATGCGTGATGGCGATGTGGAGCTGGTGCTCGGCAGCGCAGGCTCCAACAGGATCCGCTCGGCTTTGCTGCAGACGATTGTCGGGGTTGTTGACCTTGACCTGCGCGCCCCCGATGCGGTGAGCGCGCCTCGAGCGCACTTCGAGGGCGGGATCATCTACCACGAGCCGGGGATCGAGCCTGGGGGCTGCTCCGGCGAGGAGCGAGAGGTGGTGCGCTTCCACGGGCCCAACCTTTTCTTCGGCGGGGTGCAGGCGGTACAGCGCTGCGGGGAGGAGCTGATCGGCGCAGGCGACCCGCGTCGTGGCGGGGTTGCGGTGGTGGCATGAGGCACGTGCTCTGGCTCGGCTCAGCGCTCACAGTTGTGGCAGCCGTGGCGGCGTTGGCTGGGTGCGGTGGGGTGCTCTCGCCTGACCTGTTCATCCTCTATCGCACGGGTACAGCGCCCGGCGCGAAGCTGACGATGCTCGTCAACGAAGAAGGAGTGGTGCACTGCAACAGTGGTCCTGCGCGCCACCTGAGCGACCCGCAGGTGATCGAAGCGAGGACGATCCAGGAAGACCTGCAGAGCTATGCCTCCAAACACGAGTCGCTGCCGGGCGCACCCGGTTCTGTCTTGGACTACTACGTACGCGACCAGGACGGGAGCGTGCGCTTCGCCGACAACTCGCCGCATCAGCCGAGCGTGACGCGCAAGCTGGCGCTGTTCGCGCTGAGCGTGGCGCAGGGTGTGTGCCACTTGCCCCAGCAGGGAGCCTAAGCGCCGGCATACGAGCATTCGCGCAGCGACGCCGAGGGAGAACAGCTCGCGAGGATCTCAGCCGAAGTGCACCTTGCCGTTGGAGCGGGCGCGTAGCTGGGCACGCTCGACGAGCTCTATCTGCTTGATGGCTGCGCGGAAGAGCAGGGTGAGCAGGCGCAGGCGTGCGTTCTCAGAGCGCAGCTCCAGCAGCTCCTGCTTGGCGTCGGCGCCGAAGTCCACCGTGGCGGCCATGCCGTAGGCGCTCATCGCCGCGAGCTCATCCTCAGAGAGCGTGCGGTCGGTGGCCTGCTCCACAAGCTCGGCGTAGAGCTCGTGGGCGTCGTGGGCGGCCTCGCCGTCGGGCGCCTCCTCGCGCTCTGTGAGGAACTCGACCATGCCTGCCGGATAGGGCAGGTCATCCTGGCGCTGGAGTAGGCGGAACACGCGCGTGCCGCGCACGAGGATGGAGAGGCGACCGTCATCCATGCGCTCGAGCACGCGCTCGACCTCACAGGCACAGCCGATCGGCTTGAGCTCGTCCTCAGAGAGCCACATGATCCCGAACTCGCTCTCGCCGCTGAGGCACTCGTCGATCATCGTGCGGTAGCGGTCCTCGAACACGTGCAGCGGGACGCTCTCGGTGGGGAGCGCCACGATCCCCAAGGGGAACAACGGAAAGTCCTGAACGGGAGTCTCGGCCACTGCTCCAGTTTAGGAATGCTCTGCGCATTGCAGGGTCGTCCGGCCGGTCACTACACTTTTGCGGATGGAGAACGATCTTGTGAAGAGAGTGATGTGGTCGGGATTGCTGACCGCCATGGGCGCGCTCGCGAGCCTCATCACTCAACGGAGCGCTGCATATGTGTGGCGGCGCATGTTCGACGAGGAGCCTCCGGAGTGAGCGACGGGGCAGGTCCCGGCGGCGAAGGGCGCCAACAGGGCATCGCCGCAGCGATAACCGAGGTG
>JBAPMC010000389.1:0-4944 GCA_049278415.1 Solirubrobacteraceae bacterium | reverse complement strand
GGCGCCGGGGGGGGTGGCGGCGCAACTCGCTTGCCACGAGCGCACCACGGCCGGGACGCGGCTCGATCAGCAGTTGGTTGACACGTCCCGGTCGTTCGGCAAGTCGTTGTGCAACCGGAAGCAGAGCGACCGCGACGGGACTGCCGGCAACCGCTTTGAGCGCTTCGCTGCCGAGGACAACGCCCACAGTCTCGCGATGGATGTAGCCGTTGCCGATCAGGCTCACAGCGCTATGACGTCCTGCGCCGATCGCACCAGCCACACCACCGGGCAAGCCGATCCCACCGGAGAGCAGGAGCGCCCCGTTGCCGAGCTGCTGCTGGGCTACGCCACCGAGCGAGGCGAGACTTGGCGAGACGCCTATCAGCTGGATAGCCTCGCGCCCATGCGGTCCCACTATCGTCATGTTCTGACGCAGAACCGGCGTGGCCACCTGCACTCCGGGGAGCCTCCTGGCCTTTTGGGTGAGCCCCTCGGGAAAGCCGGCGGAGGAGCGTGCAACGAGTGCGAGATGTGCCGAGCCGTTGAGGCCGTTGACCAACCGCTTGGCGGAGCTCGTAAGGCTCGAGTTGGCAAGCAGCACGCCAAACACGAGCGCCACACCCACCGCTATGCCAACGCCTGCGAGCAGCTCCTGAACGGGGTGGGCGCGCAGACGGCGGCGGTAGAGGAACAGCAGCATCGTGAGACGCACCCCGAATATCTTGGGGTTGGCAGGGTTGTTCACGAGGAGAGCTCGGAGAGCTCGGCGTCGAGGCCTTCGCGCAGACGCCCATCGCGGAGTGTGATGGTTCGATCAACGAAAGAGGTGGCTTCAATATCGTGGGTGACGAGCAGTCCCGGGACGTTGCCTTCGTGACAGACATCACGCAACAAGGCGAGGATTTCGCGGGTGCGCGCCGAGTCGAGATTGCCGGTGGGCTCATCAGCAAGCAGCAGGTGTGGCTCGCCCACAAGCGCACGGGCGATAGCAACGCGCTGGCGCTCACCCATCGAGAGTTGCTCTGGCCGGTGGTCGAGCCGGTCACCGAGACCGAGGCGCTCGAGCCACGGGGCGGTCTTCTCACGCGCTTCGCGCACGGTGTAGCCGCAGACCGGCAGCTTGATGAGCGCATTGTCGAGCGCCGAAGCCCCGGGCATTAGGTGAAAGGACTGGAAGACGAAGCCGACGTCGTGTAGCCGGTAGCGAGCGCTCTCTCGGGAGGACATCCCACCTATGTCGCGCCCGTCGAACAGCACCTTGCCGCTGTCGGGAGCCGTCAGTCCGGCGGCGAGCAATAGCAACGTGGTCTTGCCCGAGCCGCTTGGGCCATAGAGCGCTACAAGCTCGCCAGGCTCGATATCGAGCGTGACGCCGTCTACAGCTCGTACCGTCTCGCCCCCGCTCGGATAGTGCTTTACGACGTCGCGCAGCTGGAGCGCGCTCATGAGCCGGTGTCGCGAACTGATCCCAATTGCGGCAATGTGGGGAACGGGACGATCGTGGCGGCGCCCTCGCTAGAGCACAGTTCGCGGCCGGAGATCGACATGAATACGTCAAAGCCCTGCAGCGCCGGGAGGTCATCCGATGCGACCAACAAAGCGGCGCCCCGCTCGCGGGCGAATGTGCGCAACAACCGGTAGAGGCTGTCGCGCTCGATGGCGCTAGGCGTGAGAACCGGGTCGTCCACCACGATCAGCCCCGGCTCGCGGGCAAGCGCCCTGGCGAACATCACGCGCGTGCGGTCAAGCATCGACAGTCGTGAGGCGAGCGAATGGGCTTGGGCCACGCTGACCCCAACGAGGTCGAGTTCGCGCAACGCCCTACGTTCAGCCTGGCGCACGGTGCGACCGTCGCCGCCGAGCGAGACGGCGAGGTGTTGGACGACGCTTTCGCCCGGATTCGGTCGCCAGTCGCTGATAGCGATGTAGGCAAGCCGCGAGCGCAGCAGGCGAGCGTGCTGGCCACCGGAGATGCAAGTGAGGTCTTGCCCGTCGAAGACGACGCTGCCCGCGTCAGGACGTTCGATGCCGGCGGCAATGCGCATCAGCGTGGACTTTCCCGAGCGTCGCCTCCCGTAGACGCCGACGTGAGCGCCTGCGGTCATCTCCATCGAGGCTTTCTCTAGAACTGCAATCTCGCCGCTTCCGTCGGGGTATGCCTTGCTTACATCGCAGATGCGCAGCAGTGACGTCATCGCAGCGGTTGACGCTGCGCATGCTCGGTAATGCGGTCACGCGCTGCGGAAGCCCAGTCGATCTCAGCCCGTAGCTGCGTGTAGACGGCTTCGCGGGTGCAATCCATGTAGAGGGCCGCCCATGAGCGCTGGGCGCCACCGTTCGGTGTTACAAGCTGGGCCAGCGCTAGACACTTCTGCTCGTAGTCGCGCAGCGCGACCATCAAGCGGGGGGCGTCCTGGGGGCGTGCCACGGCGAGCTTCGCGTGCAGGCCGAAGCGCACAGGCTCACGTGGGAGCAGCGTCTCCATCCAGAGCGTGAGCGCGTGCGAGGTCTTGGGTGTGGGGTGATAGACGATCATGGTGCGACGCCCGTTGTTCTTACGGGGTTCCTCGCGCGAGACCATGAGCTCCTCACGCTCGAGCTGCTCGAGCAAGCGATAGGCGTCGTTAGTGTCAACTCGCCACGTCTCCCCAAGACGCATGAGCATGCGGTTGGCGAGATCGCCACCGTGACCGGGCCGCTCGAGTACGAGCCCTAGCAGCACTCCACGCATAGAGGCGGAGCCTCCGCGCAACCACTCTCGCTTCTGGAGCTTGCTCCGGGGATTAGCCATCGCTCAACTCACTCCTCCTACCCAGAATTCCATCCGTGTGCCTGGTTGTCCCCTTTTGCAACCCGTCCAGCCGACAGAATACTACATCAATCAGATAATGTGCCATTTAATGAGACTGATCGGATTGCTCGTCATTGAGACACCGGACTTTGCCCACTCCATGTCCTCCGGTGATCGCCAACGCACTCGCACTCAGCAAGCGCATGACTTTGTGTGCACGACAGCCCAGTAAGGGCGACAATGACGAGTCTGCCGATCGCATCGCCTAGCGCAAAACCAGCGGCTATAGGTGATCTTTTTGTTGCCGCATGCCGAACCGGCTCGGAGGAGAAGCGTCTTAGATCTTCTATCCCAGGGCCGAGATCGCCGGGAATGCGATGTCTCGAGCGAGTTGGAAACAGTGAGGAGAAACTCCGCTTGGCGTTTCCGACTCAGGGCCAGGCGAACTACAACGCTCAGCGGCGCTTGAGCGAGCGTACGATTTGCTCGCCCTGAGGTGAGAGCGTCCATGCGTTAGGGCGACCAACTCCGCCTGCCTGCTTTGTGAGCATTTCGAGTTCCTCCAGACGAGCAAGCAGGGTCGAGGCCTGTCCTAGGTGTCTTATGCCAATGCCTCTGGCAATCTTCTGGTTACTGGCTCCGGGGTGCTCGGCGATGTAGAGCACACACGCACGCGCTCTACTGGCCCTGGCGTGGTGTAGTTGCTTGGGAACTGGGATGCGGACGTCGGGCGGCCTCGAGGAGCGCTCACGTTTGATGATCTGAGCACGCCTATTGCTGATCCTTGCGGCCTCCGCGGCCTCATCTGGACCCAAGAAGGGTGAAACGACAAGCTCCGCAAGCTCGCCGAGCAGATCGATGAATGGGGGCGCCTGCCCGCTGACCAAGCGCGCGTGCAAGATCCCCGCAACGGACACGACCGCCCCCTCTGCAGCCACCGCTGGCGGGCGCCTCTCCTTTGGCAGCGTCTCACGCACCCCGTCAACCAAGGCTACAAGTGGCTCGAGCAGCTGAGCGCGATGCTCGAGCGCCTTGGGAGGGCCCGCCAGAGCGTCAACCAGACAAACACGCGCAAGCGCGGGCTCTGAGTCCAGGAAGACCAGGAGCGCCTCAAGGCCTGCCAGCACGCTGGCTCGCCAGGAGGACTCTTGCTCGAATGCATCGCTAATGAGGTTGGCCGGCCATTCTGTGACCTGCTCCACCAGCGCAACGAAAGCCTCCGGAATGCTGCCAAAGATCTCCGCGAAGGTCAGGCGCGAGACACGCGCCTGCGTAGCCACAGCAGCAATGGTCGTGCCATGTAGCCCGCAGTTGGCGACGATCTCCGTCATCGCCTCCAGTATTCGCGCGCGCTGAATCTCCACGATCTGCTCGTGCGACTCCTTACGGCTACCCCGCTGGGTCAGACGATCCCTGGTGGGCAACGCTCAGCACTCCTGACGCCGCTCGACCGTCGCAGGAAACGCCATAGCCCTAGACGCCATCCGTCGGCCGAGAAGATGTCTACCGGTAGTCATCGCGGCGACAGTCAACAAGCATCCGGACTGTACGTCAATGTTTGGCGTCAATAGATAAAATGTTTATCACTTCTGATCGCCGATCCCTAAAGGTGCTGGGACAATGCCGCACCAGCCCACCGAGCTCGCTTTATGCGAATAGTCGGCGGAGGCTCTTGGTGGCGCGTTCCATGAGACTAGGCGCAGGCTCGTGCGGTGACATGAGCTGCTGTCGTAGCTGCAAGAGCTCGTGTCGTTGCTCGAGAATCATCTCGTCGCGGTAGGCGATGTCCCCGGCCTGTGCATCGTTGATCGTCTCGAGCTTTTCGATGCGGCTGTTCAGCCCATTCACAAACGAGGGAGCGGCGGAGCCGGCGCGGGCGGTGACTCCCGCCGCCCCTCCGAGCATCTTTCGCGCCAGCTCGCTGTTGCGTCTGCGAAGCTCGCTGTTGGCGACCTCGAGATTGCGCATATAGCGATTGTGGACCGGAGCCTCTACAAGCTGACCACGAGCGCGGTGCACACCCAACACACGCTCACCATCGATGTTGGCGATGATGAGAAAATGGTTGGCATACTCCGGCTCGGCCTGCTCGATGTTGATAAGGCTGGAGTCAAGACCCTCAGCTCCATGCGGACTGATCAGCGAGCCCTCCGTTAGATACTGGCCCACAA
>JBAPMC010000388.1:0-6079 GCA_049278415.1 Solirubrobacteraceae bacterium | reverse complement strand
CGGTGACGCTCGCGGCGCGCGCGGCGCTGGGAGTCGCAACGGCGCAAGCGGCTGCCGGGAAAGTGCTCGCCGGCGGAACCGACGCATCGCAGGTGGGCGCTTTCGGGGTGGGCGAGAGCGATAGCGGCGGGCAGCGTGTGGTTGTGCTCTGCGACGGCGACCTCGGCGACTCCGCCTCGCTGCTCGGGCCCCTCGTGGAGGCGGTGCGGGCAGGTAAGGGCGATCTTGCGGTTGCTGCGTTCGCAAAGCGCGTTGGTGGTGGGCTCGGCGTTGCGGTGGGCTTTGCCGGCTGGGCGATTAGACGGCGTTGCGGATTGAGGATGAGCGCGCCCATATCGGGGCAGCGCGCGCTGCGCGCCAGCCTGCTTGAGCAGGTGCTGCCGCTGGCGCCCGGCTTTGGCATGGAGATCGGCATGACCATCGATGCTGAGCGTGCGGGCGCACGAGTAGCGGAGGTCGAATTGGATCTGTCTCACCGCGCGAGCGGCCGCACCCTCTCCGGCTTCTTGCATCGCGGGCGTCAGCTGATCGACTTCGTGCGCGTGTACTTCTCAAGGAGATAGGGTCGCCCACGTGATCCTCGCCATCGACCAAGGGACGAGCGGCACGACCTGCATCGTGTTCGACGAGCAGGCTCAGCCGGTGGGGAGGGCATACCGTGAGCTCGCCCAGCACTACCCACAGCCCGGCTGGGTGGAGCACGATGCAGCAGAGATCTGGGAGGTGTCACAGGCCGTTGCTGGCGAGGCGCTGCTGGACGCCGAAGTCCGCCCTGGAGAGCTTGCGGCGGTGGGGATCACCAACCAGCGCGAGACCGTGTGCGTGTGGGACCCAGCTACCGGCGAGCCCTTGCACCGGGCGATCGTATGGCAGGACCGTCGCACTGCCGAGCGCTGCCTGCAGCTGCGCGCTGCAGGTCACGAGCCGCTCGTGCGCGAGCGGACCGGTCTCGTGCTCGACCCCTATTTCTCGGGCACGAAGATGCAGTGGCTGCTCGAGAACGTGGAGGGTCTGCGCGAGCGCGCGAAGGAGGGGCGGGCCATATTCGGCACGATCGACGCGTGGCTGATCTTCAAGCTCACGGGAGAGCACGTAACCGATCCTTCGAACGCTTCGCGCACGATGCTGTACGACACCACGGCGATGCGCTGGGATGGGGAGCTGATGGAGCTGTTCGGCGTGCCTGAGCGCTCGCTGCCGCGCGTGCAGGCAAGCGCGGGCACGCTCGGAGTCACCCGCCCGGACATGTTGCACGGCCACGCGGCGCCAGTGGCGGGCGTAGCAGGCGATCAGCAGGCGGCTCTGTTCGGCCAGGCCTGCGTTGATCCGGGGATGGGCAAGAACACTTATGGAACCGGCTCGTTCGTGCTCCTGAACACGGGCTTCACAGCATCCCCGCCAGCTCCCGGACTGCTGAGCACCGTCGCCTGGGGAATCGGGGGCTCAACCTCCTATGCGCTGGAGGCGTCGATCTTCGTGACGGGCGCCGCGGTGCAGTGGTTGCGCGACAGCCTCGCTGTGATCGAGCATGCCTCAGACACGGAGGCGCTTGCGGCGTCACTGGAGGGCAACGACGGCGTCTACTTCGTGCCCGCGCTCACCGGGCTGGGCTCGCCGCACTGGGATCCCTATGCGCGCGGAACGATTGTGGGGCTGACGCGCGGCACGGGCCGCGCTCACCTCGCGCGCGCGACACTCGAGGCGATCGCCTACCAGACGGTTGATGCGCTGGGGGCCATGGCTGGGGCGTCCTCTGAGTCACTGAGTGAGCTGCGCGCCGACGGGGGCGCCACCGCCAACGCATGGTTGATGCAGTTCCAGGCGGACGTGCTCGGCGTGCCGGTGGTGGTTGCGGAGATTGCAGAGACAACCGCGCTCGGCGCCGCCTACCTGGCCGGAGTGGGTGTGGGCGCCTGGACGATTTCCGACGTGCGCGACGGCTGGCGCGAGGGGGCACGCTATGAGCCGCGCATGGGCGAGGAGCAGCGTTACACGCTGCTGGAGGGCTGGGCTGCGGCGCTGGATCGCAGCCGCTTGAGAAGTGGCGCGTAACTTTGGCGGGCTAGCGCTGTAGAGCCATCTAGATGAGCGAGTTGGCGTCCATGCGCGAACAGGTCTATACGGACCCGCGGCCGAAGGAGTACTTCGACCGCTTCCACGAGCGCGCACGCACGCGCGAACCCGACTGGGCATACGAGGGGACGCGGCTACTGACCTCGCTGTACGCCTATACGTTCTTCAGGGCGCGTCCGATCTCCACCGAGAAGGTGCCCGGCTCGGGCGCGGTGATCCTCGCTCCCAACCACTTCAGCTTCATGGATCACTTCCTGATGGGCTGCTACATCCGCCGCAAGGTGCGCTTCATGGCCAAGTCGCAGCTGTTCAGCGGTCCCATGCAGTTCATCTACACCCACGGTGGCGTGTTCCCGGTGCGCAGGGGGGCGCGCGACGAAGAGATGTTCATCACCGCCAAAGCGATCCTCGAGCGCGGCGGGGCGATCACGATGTACTGCGAGGGTGGGCGCTCGCGCGACGGCAAACTGGCCGAGCACGCCAAGGCGGGCATCGGGCGCATCGCCCTGGAAACAGGAGCCCCGATCGTGCCAATCGCAATTCACGGATCAAGCCGCATCCGCAACTGGAAGCGCTTGCAGTTCCCGAAGGTGACGATCCAGTACGGCGATGCGATCCGCTTCGAGCCGATCGAGGGAGCCACGCGCGCTCAGCAGCAGGCGGTGGCCGAAGAGGTGCTTACCGAGATCAAGGCGCTTTACAACGGCCTTGAGGAACACGGTCGCAAGGGCGCCTTGCGCAGGGCGCGTGAGCAACGCCGCGCCGAGCGCGGGGCGCGGCCGAAGGCCAAGGGCGCAGCAACAGCCTGACGTCCACCTCGTCGCGCACGCCCCACGACCTATCCGCGAGAGGATCGTCGGGAGCCAGGCGGTGAGCCCGACTCCCAGACGAAGCTCTTCCTAGGAGGTCATCCCGGTGAACTGTCCACCGGTGATGTTGAGGATCTGTCCGTGCACGTAGTTGGACCACGGCGAGCACAGGAAGAACACGCCTCCTGCAGCCTCCTCGGGTGTGCCGGGGCGACCGAGCGGGATCAACATGGAGGCCATCTGGCGCAGCTGCTCGGGGATGCCGAGCTGCACCTTCTCGCCGCCGATCTCCATCGTGTTCTCCTCCACCTTGGCGGCGGTGAGGCGCGTCTCGATGAAGCCGAAGGCGACGGCGTTGACGTTCACCTTGAACTGGCCCCACTCCTTCGCGAGCGTCTTCGTGAGGCCCGTGACGCCGGCCTTGGCGGATGAGTAGTTGGCCTGCCCGGCGTTGCCCATGGTGCCCGAGATCGAGGACACGTTGACGATCTTGCGGAACACTTCCTGGCCTTCCTCGCGCTCCTTCTTGGCGGGCTCGCGCAGGTGTGGGGCAGCAGCGCGGATCACCCTGAAGGGCACGATTAGGTGAATGTCGAGCATCGCCTGGAACTGCTCGTCGGACATCTTGTGGATCGGTGCGTCCACGGTGTAGCCGGCGTTGTTGACGATGATGTCGATCTTCCCAAACGAGTCGATCGCCTTCGCCACGAGCTGATCGGCGGCGTCGCCCTTGGTCAAGTCTCCGGAGAACACGGCGGTTTCGCCTGAGATCTCCTGTGATGCCTGCTCGGCGATGTCGCCGTCGAGGTCGTTGATGAGGACCTGCGCGCCCTGTGAGGCGAGCAGCTCAGCCGTGGCGCGTCCGATGCCGCGTGCCGAGCCGGTCACGATCGCGGACTTGCCGTCGAGTACTCCCATAGCTTTCGCTTCTCCTTGTAGTGGACACCCCCATATCTTCGCCCCCTCCGGGGGCTTCAACACCGGAGGTGTTGGAGGGGGTCAGGAGGTTATCCGCCCAGCCAAACCGTTGCTCTCCCACAACCGCCTTGCGCCAAGCGCGAGGCGCGGCTCCCGCTCAGCCCGGCGTCAGCCGATGATGGCGCCGAAGTCTTGCGTATACATCCCGCCGGCCTGTCCGCCTGACATGGAGTGGGGCAGCGCCGAGTCGATGCCGATGCCGGTGTAGCGGTAGGAGCGATTGAGGATGTTGGCGCGGTGCCCGGGCGAGGCCATCCACGCCTTCACGATCGAGTGCGGGGTGGCGAGCCAGAGCGTGCCCCAGGCGATGTTCTCACCGAGCGTGTAGCCCACGTGGCCGCCGGGGATGAACCCGCTGGCGCGGATGCGCATCAGCATCGTTTGGCCTCCGGGACTGACGTGTTCGAAGTAGTTGCGGGCGTCCATGTCGCGCGAATGGCCGGTGGCGGCGCTTGACAGGTGAGCGTCTTCGATCAGCGCCGGCTCGCCGAAGCGGGTGCGTTCGCCGTTGACGAGGCAGAGGGTGGCGGCAACGACGCTTCCGATGTTCTCCGCCTTGGGCGTGAGGTTGGCGCCGGGGCAGTCGCTCGAGGCGGTGGCGGGGCGCGGCTGAGATGTGTGGTGGGCTGCACGCTTGTGCGTGTGGCTCACCTTGCGCTTGTGCTGCTTGCGCTTGTGCTTGTGCTTGTGGCACGAGTTTGCCCGCTTTTTGGCCTTGTGAGCCTTGTGGCGCGAGCACGAGCGCTTCGACCGTTTGTGCGCGGGTCGATGGATCATCTGGTGGCGAACATGGACCGCGGCCCCGCGATGTGGCCCACCAGTGGTGGCGCCCATGGCAGCGGGCAGCGCCAGGATGAGCGTTGAAACGAGCGCTATCAGCAGTGCAAGGCAGCGGTTCACACTGCTGCATCGGCAGCTTTGCCCAAAAATTTGAGCCCTGAGCCGTCCAACTAGTACGGATCAGTTCTCCCCCGCTGGCTGCGGGACCGAAGAAAGCGGATCGAGCCGGTCAGGGACCATCCCGGCTACAGGCCCAGCAAGCGCCCCAATATCTCCCGCATGATCTCGTCGCTGCCGCCGCCAATCGGACCAAGCCGCGCGTCCCGGGCGGCCCGCTGGGCCCAGTGCTCGCCCATGTAGCCCATGCCGCCATGGATCTGCAAACACTCGTCCATCAGCTCGAAGGAGGCGCGCTGGGTGAGCAGCTTGGCCATCGTTACCTCCTTCAGCGGTTCCTGTCCCTCATGAAAGCGGCGCAGCGCGTCATAGGTGACGCAACGCGCGGTGTAGGCGCTCGTGGCGAGATCGGCGAGCTTGTGGCGGATCACCTGGTGCTTTGAGAGCGGTCGACCGAAGCTGGTGCGCTCGCGTGCGTACTGGGCGGTGCGCTCGTAAGCCAGTTGCATCGCGCCCACAGTTCCAAGCGCCATCGCCAGACGCTCCCACTGGAAGTTGGCCATGATCAGCTTGAAGCCCTCGTGCAGCTCCCCGAGCAGGTTTCCCTCGGGTACGAACACATCCTCAAAGGCGATGGTGGCGGTGTCCGATGCGTGCCAGCCAAGCTTCTCGAGCTTGGATGAGCTCACACCCTCTCCGCGCTCGATGATGAGGAAGGAGATGTCGTGGTGGCGGGAGGGTGGGTGCTCATTCTTGGTCTTCACGGCAGTGACCATGAAGTGGGCGCGTACGCCGTTGGTGATGTAGGTCTTCTCGCCGTTCACCACCCAGCCGCCGTCAACCCGCTCGGCTTTCGTGCGCAGCGCAGCCACGTCCGAGCCGGCCTCGGGCTCGGTGATTGCAAGCGCGCCGATCTTCTCGCCCTTGATGGCGGGCACGAGGTACTGCTGCTTGTGCTCCTCGGTGCCGAACTTCCAGATCGGCGGAGTGGCGATGTTGATGTGCGCCCCGATCCCGGCGGCGGTGCCGCCCGAGCCAATGCGCGACAGCTCCTCCACGAGTACCGCCTCGTGCAGGTAGTCGCCGCCCTGGCCGCCCAGCTCGGTGGGGTACTTCAAACCAAGCAAGCCTTGCGCCGCAAGCTTTGGGAACACCTCGTCGGGAAACCAACGCTCGGCCTCCCACTGCTGTGAGTGGGGTGCGAATTCGCGCTCTAGAAAGCCGCGGACGGACTCTCGCAGCTCTTCGTGCTCCTCGGTGAATGGGGGATTGGGGGTCATGGTGTTGTTCCGACCGGTACATGTACCGGTCGGCCTGACCGT
>JBAPMC010000387.1:0-2285 GCA_049278415.1 Solirubrobacteraceae bacterium | reverse complement strand
GTTGGACACTGCCACGCAAACCGTCGTCCAGGCTGTCGCCGCCGGTCAAGAGACGCAAAGGGCACAGGATGCTCAAGCAGCAAACCGCAAACGAGCAGCGCCACAGCGGACAGGAAAGTCACTGGTCTGGCGTGAGCGTGTCAGGGATGGGTTGGCTGGATTGCTCTCGTTGTTTGATCGTGAGCCTGGTCTTGGTCGGCTGTTGATCGTTGAGGCGCTCGGCTTCGGGCCGCGGACCCTGGAGTTGCGCAGGCGCGTACTCACGCAAGCAGCGGTGATCCTCGACGAAGGCCGCGCTGAATCCAACGCGAAGAACCGTCAGCCACCGCCGCTGACCGCGGAGGGCATTGTCGGCGCGGTCTTCAGCGTCATCCATTCGCGCATGCTGGAGCGCGACTCACGAGCCCTCTCAGAGCTAACCGGATCATTGATGGCATTGATCGTCCACCCCTATCTCGGCTCCACCACCTCCCAACACGAACTCGAGCTGACCACTACGGTCGAGCCGATCGTCGTGCGCAGGATGCCCGCCGATCCCTTTAAAGACCTGCCGATCCGCCTCACCTACCGCACGGCGCTCGTCCTCACATCGATCGCCCAGTCGCCGGGCGCATCCAGCAAACAGGTGGCGGATGCTTCGGGGATCAGCGACCCCGGTCAGATCTCGCGCCTACTCACACGTCTGCGTCGCAACGGGCTTGTCCAAGACAGCGGCGTCGGGCCCGCCAAGGGTATGGCGCGAGCCTGGTCGCTCACCGAGCGCGGAGAGGACATCCTGCAGGCCACCGGACAGGTTTGAGTAGGGGGTTACCTATAGCGTTCCCTCGCGATGCCCCAGCGCAGCGGCCTGCTTGGCCTCGGATCGAACGTCGGCGACCGCCGTGCCCACCTGCAGGCTGCGATCGATGCGTTGCTCTCCGTCGGTGTGCGGGTGACGGCGGCCTCCTCCGTCTATGACACCGACCCAGTCGGTGAGGTGCTCGATCAGCCGAGCTTCCTAAATGCATGCCTGCTTGTCGAGACAGCGCTTGAGCCACTCGAGTTGCTCGACACCGTCAAGCGCTTGGAGGGCGAGCTGGGGCGTGTGGATGACGGCGTGCGCCACGGGCCGCGCGCGATCGACATTGACATCCTTTTGCTCGGCGACCTAACGCTAGCCCACGAGCGTATGGGTTTGCCCCATGCACAGGTGCTATCCCGCCGCTTCGTTCTGATCCCAGCGCTTGAGCTTGACTTCGAGCTGGCAACGCCCGACGGTAAGCGCCTGTCGGACGCGCTCGCTGTGCTGCCTGTCAGCGAAGGCGTGCGCTGGGCCGGCCCGCCCTTGTCTGTATGAGAGCGTTGCCGTCGAGCCCAATGCCCGCGCGCCGTACAGCGCGATAAAATCCCACGAGTGAGCTCACGTACCTCTCGTAGGCCTGATCCGCCACTTAGGGCCGGCTACGAGGCTGAGTGGGCTCAGTTGAATCGCGAAGAGGCCGAGCAGCTTCGTGCGAGCAACATGGCGCTCTCACCTATTCAGCGCTTGCAGGTGGGTCAGAAGCTCTCCCAGCAGGCGGTCTCCTTGCTGGCCGCCTCGATACGTGCCGGCCATGCCCCAAGACGAACCTACTGGACCTGATCTAGAGGGCGTCGTGGCCGACGCCAATGCCGTCGGGCTGGAGTGCGTAGTCATAGGTGGCTTCAGTGTGATCTACCACGGCCACATTCGTGCCACCAAGGACAGCGATCTTCTGGTGCCTGACGGGCGGAAAGCCGATGAAGCGATTGTTCGTTTCCTAGAGCGCGCGGGGGCTACGCGGTTGTATGACGGCAAGCAGCTCACACCCGAGGACATAAGTGGTACCCAGCATCTGCGTGTCAAGGGTCGTCATGGGATCGTCGACATCATGCGAGGAGGACTCCCGCCGCTGGACTACGCCACTGTGGCCCAGCGCGCCGAGCAGGCAGTGTGGGACGGACAACCCGTCCGCATCGCCGCGCTACCCAGCGTAGTTGGGTTCAAGCGTCTCGCCGGTCGTCCGCAGGACCGGCAGGATCTCAGCGATCTCGAAGCAATTTACGGCGTGCTGCCGATCGAGCCGATCCCCGGTCTTGATAGCTGATAGAGGCCGGCGGCTCGTAGGGCGCCTTGGTGCACGAGCGTATGACGCTGTCTTCGGTCCGCTACACGCTGCCGCCAGGAAGGATCGGCTTTCACCGGCGTCTTAGCTGATGGCCTCGCCATGCGGGTCCCATACGACGTCAAACGACCGTAGGAGCCTTTCATGAAGACACCAACAACC
>JBAPMC010000386.1:0-2345 GCA_049278415.1 Solirubrobacteraceae bacterium | reverse complement strand
GCCCGCGGCGCCGCAGGGGCCGTGACCGCGGGCGAGGCGGCGTTTGGCTCGAGCATCCTGATTGCCTCGTCCGGCGTCGGCATATCGGCAGCATAGGCAATCCGCACCAGCACCATTTCGGCGGCCGCCGCCGGCCGTGTCGCGGCCTGGACCTCGGTGATGCCCTTCAGCAGCATCTGCCACATCCGCGACAACACCCGCATCGACAGTTTTGCCGCGAAGTCGCGGGCGCGCAGCCGTTCGGTCTCGCCGAAGGCGATATTGTCCGCCGTCGCCGGCACGATCTTGACCCGGGTGACGAAATTGACGAATTCGGCGAGATCGGACAGCACCACCACCGGATCGGCCCCGGTGTCGTACTGCTCGCGAAACTCCCCGAACGCGCTGGCAATGTCACCGCGCGCCAGCGAGTCGAACAGATCGATCACCCTGGTGCGGTCGGCCAGGCCAAGCATCTGCCGCACCGCGTCGGCGCGCACCATCCCTGCCGCATGCGCGATCGCCTGGTCGAACAGCGACAGCGAATCGCGTACCGAACCCTCCGCTGCCCGGGCGATAATGCCGAGCGCTTCCGGCTCGACCTCGACGTTTTCCCTGGCGGCGATACCGGCAAGGTGCTTCATCAGCACATCGGCCTCGACCCGGCGCAGATCGAAACGCTGGCAGCGCGACAGCACGGTCACCGGCACCTTGCGGATTTCGGTGGTGGCGAACACGAATTTGGCGTGCTCTGGCGGCTCTTCCAGCGTCTTCAGGAACGCGTTGAACGCCGCGGTCGAGAGCATGTGAACTTCGTCGATGATGTAGACCTTGTAGCGCGCGCTGGCGGGCGCATAGCGCACGCTGTCGTTGATCTGGCGCACGTCATCGACGCCGGTATGGGACGCGGCGTCCATTTCCAGCACGTCCATGTGCCGGCTTTCCATGATCGCCTGGCAATGCACGCCCAGAACCGGCATGTGAATGCTCGGCCCCTTGACCGAACCATCCGGCAATTCATAATTCAGCGCGCGGGCGAGGATCCGGGCGGTGGTGGTTTTGCCGACACCGCGCACCCCGGTCAGGATCCAGGCCTGCGGAATTCGACCGGTCTCAAATGCGTTGGAGACGGTGCGAACCACGGCGTCCTGGCCGATCAGATCGTCGAAACGCGCCGGCCGATATTTGCGCGCCAGCACGCGATACGGCGTGCCGGGAGCGGCGGCATCAAGGCCGCCTCGGTGGGAACTGGCCGGCCCCTCGGCGGCGCTTTCGGGAATGCCAGCATCGGTCATCGATCGATCCGCAATGTGTTGTCTCTCGAAGCCGGCTTGCGGAACAACTGGAGCCAATCCAGCGCATGGATACGCCAAGCCTATGCGCGATTCGCTCAAAAAACAGGTAGGAGACTGACGAGCGACCCGATCCGGACCTCGTTAGGGCTGCTTCCTTCCGGACCTGACCCGGTTGGCGAGTGGCTCGTCCACCGCCAATCTCCCGGCGCTTATTTGGGGCTAAAACCGCGGGAAAGCAAGCGTTGCGGAGGCGGGATCCGGCCGGGAAAACCCACCAATTCGGTACCCCACAGCCGTCCGCGGCACGACAACCCCTCCGGTTCAAAAAAAAGACGTGGATGCACGGCGGAAAGCCGGGCATGAACGGGTGTTGCGATCCGCTCCGCAACGCTGCGGAAATTGTTCGAGAGCCATCGATGCCCTCCTCCACCGACTGGTCGCTGCACGCGCAGCTGCAAAAAGACACCATCGACATCGGTGACCTGCCGCTCTGCCGGGTGCTGGTGATCAAGGACGCCAATTATCCCTGGCTGCTGCTGGTGCCGCGCCGGCCCGGGGCGGCGGAAATCATCGATCTCGACGAGGTCGGGCAGGCGCAGTTGATGACCGAAATCAGCCGCGTCGCCCGCGCGCTGAAGGAGATCACCAAGTGCGACAAGCTGAACATCGCCGCCTTGGGCAACGTGGTGCCGCAGCTTCATGTCCATGTTATCGCGCGCCGCTCCAGCGACGCCGCATGGCCGCGCCCGGTCTGGGGCGTGGTGCCGGCGCTCGCGCATGACGCGGAAGAGGTTCAACATTTCATCAGCGCGCTGCGCCGCAAGATCTGGCTTGGTTGAGATCATGACAGCAAACCATTCGTTTCCGCTCGGCCATCCGGCCTTCGTCTCCAACATCCTCGATCGCGCCGCCCATCTGCGCGGCCATGACGACAAGCTGCTGGCGCTGGAAAGCCATGGCGACGCCCGCGCCTATGTGGTGCATCGCGACTCGCTGGTGGTGAAGCGCGAGGCCGACGGCCCGCGCGCGCTGTTGACCATCGGCGAGGCTTTGCAAGCCGGCGCCAATCCC
>JBAPMC010000385.1:0-7795 GCA_049278415.1 Solirubrobacteraceae bacterium | reverse complement strand
ACGCTGTATATGACCAACTTCGAAGGCAACACCGTTAAGGTCACGACTTCAGCCGGCACGAGTGTGACCAAGACCGTGAAGTCCGCCGTCAAAGCCATCCACCCCGGTGAAACGGTCACAGTCACGGGCGCCACCGGCGCTGAGGGCGCTGTAAGCGCCGAATCGATCAGCGTGGGCTCGAGCAGCGGCGGCCTTGCAGACTTGCTCGGCGGCTCTGGCGCACGCGGTGGTGGCTCGAGCGGCGGTGCTCGCGGCGGAGGCAGAGGCGGCGAACCCGCACTATTCGGTGGCTAGCCGTGTAAAAGTGGTATCGCGAGAGGACTGTAGCCTCCGATCGACTCCGGAGTCACCGGCTCGCTTGACTCGATTGCTTGACCAGCTAATAGATGACTGACCATCCACAAAGGAGCTCCATGCCTCATACCAACACCAGCGGCCGCAGGCCTGCGGCCGCTGCTCTACTGATCCTGTTGCTGGCCTGTGTCGGCCTGGCGGCGTGCGGAGGCTCCTCGAGCAGTACATCCTCCAGCACCAACGCGGCTTCGACCGGAGCCTCTACCGGCACTACCTCAACAAGTGGTGCTGGTACTACCTCGACAAGCGCTCCGTCAACAGGCGCGAACACGCCCACGACTGGGAGCGCGCGTGGCCCCGCCCGCTTTGCGGCTATGCGCGAATGCTTGCAGAAGAACGGCGTCACCCTTCCCCAGCGCACCCCCGGATCAGGGGGCGCGGTAGGCGGAGGCTTCTCTGGCGCAGGCGGCGGACCTCAATTGCCAAAGGGCGTGACGCGCACGCAGTATGAAGCCGCGCTGAAGAAGTGCGGCGGTGGCAACCTCAGAGGGGGATTCGGTGGACCCAACCGCGCCGGCGGCAACCGAATCAACAGCCCCGTCTTCAGACAGGCCCTCGTGAAGTACGCCGCTTGTCTACGCCAGAACGGCATCAACATCCCCGCCCCGAACACCTCGGGCAAGGGCCCTATCTTCAGCACGAAGGGGCTCAACTCGACGAGTCCCCAGTTCAAAGCCGCCGCGATGAAGTGTCGCAGCGTGCTGGTTGGAGCCTTCCGGCGTCCACAGGGCGCCAATGGCGCCCCTGGCGCCGGCGGTGCCCCACCGCAGACGCAAGGCGGCGAAAGCGCAGGCTAGAACAGGCTCGTGTTACGGCAACACGCGGGTCCCGAGCCCGCGGTTGCCGGGCACGGCTTGCTTGTCGCGGATCGCTGAAGCGCTGGGCTTGCGAGATATCCTCGGCGCTTGGAGACCGCCGACCTGGGTCAGCAGTCGTTGCCACTCAATTGAGCTCAGCACCGGATTGAGGGCAAGCGGCGCAGTTGAGGAGCTCCCGTTAGCGCCTGGCGAGCGGGCGACCTTTGCACTTGCCGTCTTGCTCGCTCCCGCAGCGGGAGACCTTCTGCGCAGCTCGATCTGGATGTAGCTCGCATGGTTGGGCTGCGCGACCGTGCTCGGCGCCTCGGGATACTTCATCAGGCTGATGATTCGCTTGGGCATGAACTGGCGTTGAAGCGTGAGTAGCGTGCGAATGGTGACGTCGGTGATCGTGCCCGCTCCCTGGTGACCGGCAATCGGGACGCCATTGATGGCCGCGATGTCAACCGTGCCTGCCGTTGGGTAGGAGGTCGCGAGACCCTTCGCCGTATAGACGGCGCGTCCGCAGCGCAGCTCCCCGACGGTTGGCTTCAACCCGCTGCGAGAGAGGAACAGGAGCAGAGCGAGCGCCTGACGACTCACCTTGCCGGAAGTGACCTGCGTGCGATCACAACGGCCTAGCTTGATACCGGGGTCGGAGAGCACAGCACGCTCGAGTTCCGGCTGGGAGAGCAGGAAGGCGTCACTCGCTGTGGCGCCGGCGAGCACTGAGCCGTCCTTGGCGCCCTGTGGGTGCAGGGCGAGGTTGAGCTGACGCCAGTTTGCGAGGATCGGCCGCGGATCAACGGCGCTCTGGGCGCCGGCAGGGCGGATCGCAAAACGCAGACTCGCTTCTGGGCTTTTGCCGCTCGAGCCCAGATGACCGAGCGTGGTGCCCTGCGCGACCACCGAGCCGCGCCCCAGCTTCAACCAGCCGGCAGCCGCTGCCTTCAAACGGGCTGCCTTTTCCTGGGCGCGCCTGGCAGCAATCGCATCGGGGTTGTTTGGGTGCGCGAATACGCGAACCTTGCCCACCCCGACAGGCGCTTCCCCTCGGCCCGAGGAGCCTGGCAGCGCCGCATCTCCCTGCTTGGACTTCGCCGCGCTAGCGGTCTTCTTCTTGACCACGTGCAGCGTCAAGGGAATCTGGCGCCCAGCGCTTGCGGCCTGCTTGGGTGTGGGGTCGCTGCCGCTTTCATCGCTCTGCAGAGCGCCATTTGGAACCTGCACTTGTACCGGCTTGGGCAGGTGATAGCGGGGCGCGATGCTGCCAAGCCCAGCGTAGGTGAACAGGTCGCCGTAGGTATCGCGCAACACCAGATAGCGGCCAAGCTTGTGCGAGACGCCGATTCCAACGATGCGTCCGTCCTCGACCGCTACGACCGGCGCGTTCTTGCGACCCAAGAGCTCTGACAGTTGCGATGGCGGGGCGGGAGCGTTGAGCGCGCGTTCCGCGCGAGCGGCGCTCGCTGCCGGGGACGGAGCCGGAGCTGCACCGGGAAGCCTCGCTGCCGCTTTTGCCTTCGTGGTTGGGGCGGATGGCTGTGTCGGTGTTGCGCCTGCGGTGGCGCTCGACGCACCAGCGGGCGAGGGCGCCACAACGCCAGCAGGAGAGGGCGCCACAACGCCCTGCGGGATGATCGATAGCGGGCTTAGCTTGGCTCCTGCAATCGGCAGGCCACCCTCAGTAAGGCCTGTCAGGGTGGCGATCACCGACGGTGGATAGCTGGCGAACAGACGAGCCCGCAGCAGCACCGATTCAACGTAGGCATCCGAGTGGTTGTAGGCGAGGATTGCTGTGCGCAGGTTGCTTGAGGCGCCCGCTGCATGCAGGTAGCGGGCAGCAGCGAAGATGGCGTCAACCGGGTTGTAAGGATCGGCATAACCCGCATTGACCGCGTCCACTCCGTACTGCAACCAGGTTTCGGGCATGAACTGCATCCACCCAACCGCTCCAGCGGTAGACACCGACAGGTCGGTGCCGAAGTTCGTCTCGACTTCGTTGATTGCCGCAAGAACTGGCCAAGGCACCCCGTACTGCACCGCTGCCGCCTGGTAGATCGGAAGCAGGAACAGCGGGATACGGTAGAAGTCAAGCGCTTGCGTAGAAGCGGTCGAGCCGGCGATCATCGCAGCAAGCGCGCCGGACTGCGCGGCTGCAAGCTGTGGCGCTGCAGCGATGTTGCCGGAGCCCTTGGGCGCGAGGGAAGCCGGGGTCGGGGTGCTCGTCGGTGTTGGACCATCCTGCCCCTCGGTCGTTTCCTGAGTGTGTTGGACGACAACCTTCGGAGCGACCTTCGGGGGTTTCTTGGGCGACGTCGCTTCGGCGGTGCTCGTCGGGGTTGTCGTCTGCGTAGAGGTGGTGGTGGGAGCGCTCACGGGAGCAGGTGCTGGGGTCGTGCTCGTTTCTGTGGTTGGTGGCGGGGTGGAGGGAGTTGTTGCCGTGGTGGTGGTGCTGGTTGTCTGCGTAGGCGCTTCCGGCGCCGGTGTCGTTGACGTTTCCGGCGGAGGGGTTGTGCTCGTCGAGGGATCGGCGGCAAGCGCGCCTCCAGACAGTGGGCCACCCAACCCAACGGCGGTCAAACCCCCACCAGCAAGCGCTGAGAGGATCACGCGGCGTACGACGACGCGCGCGCTATTCACGCCTGACATGCTCGGCCCCTGCTCATCGCGGTCTCGTCCCATGGTCGTGTTCGAGCAGGGCACCCACACTCCCGAGAGTGCCCCCTGACCCTATTCATATCGGCAGAAAAGCACGCGTTGGTAAAGGATTCGTAATCGAAATTGCAATCGAGCTGTCGAATAGCGGGGCGCAAAGGCATGTGAGACCTCCTTAAAGCGACCCGACTGTATAGATGCGCGAGGCGTAAGCCCGAACATGGCCAAATTGACCGAATCTGCGCACGCTCACTTGCAAAAGACGTTAGGCTTTGAGCGATGGAAGCGATTTTCTCCACTTTGCAGGTGTTCATCGCGGTCGCACTGATCTTTCTTGTGCTGATGCACTCTGGCAAGGACTCAGGTCTGTCGGGCGCATTCGGGGTCGGCAGCGGCCAGGGCCCGCTCGGCGGTGGCTCGATGGTCGAGCGCAACCTCAACCGGTGGACCGTCTTCTTCGCGATTGTGTTCGTTTTGAACACGATTCTGTTGCTGAAGAAACCCTGGTAGCAGCCGCATAAGGTCTACTTCGGGGGAGCCGTCGCCTGCTCCTGCTTCGTCTTCTCCGCCTCAAGCTCCGGCGCCTCTAGTCGCTCCGGCGCCTCTAGTCGATCGAGGATCTCCACCGCCTCGGCGCGCAGCGCATTGTTGATGGCGTCGTAGTCCTCGCGCGAGAGCTTGCCTGTACGGAAATCGAGCTCCGCGTCACGAATCTCCCTGTACTTTGCCTCACGCGCCGCCTCCAGCTCGGCGCGCTCCGGCTTCTCTGGCTCGACGGGCTTGCGCGCCGTACGCAGTGGGCCGCTCACCACGACGATCACTGCCGCCAGCAGCACAAGCGTCAGCACTGCTACGAGAATGTTCATCCGTGGTGTTCAGGCACGCGCGAGGCCCTGTGCAGCCCGGCTGCGCGCCCGTACTCCCACGCGGCGGCGAACCGCGCTCGGCGCCGGCCACATCGCGATCAGTCCACCGCCCAGCACTATCCCACCGCCGATCCAGATCCACATCACCAGAGGCGAGACGATCAAATGGAATTGGGCTGGTGGCGGCGTCTTCATGTATTCGCGGGCCATCACCGCAACCGCGATCATCCCCTCGTCGGGACGCACAATGGGGATGGTCCTGTTGGCGATCGTCATGATCTTTTGCAGACGCGGGGTGTTGATATCGGGGGCGATCGCACTCCACACGTCACGAGTGACTCCAGCGTTCATGCTCACGTGGCTGACTGCCTGGCCCCCGATCAGGTGCCCGACAGAGCCTTGGCTCGGTTCGCCCGAGTCATAGAAGCCCTCGCTTGGCGAGAGCGTCGCGACATGCTTGCCGTGCTTGCTCACGTTGAGCACGGCGCCGAGGCTGAGCGTCGCGCCCGTGTGGGCTGCGTCGTACTTTGGAGTGATCGTTGCAGTCGGGCGCACATAGCGCACCGTGTACGCCCCAACCTTCGTGGACTGTCCTGGCGAGAGGCTCAGCTCAGAGGCGTGCTGGAAGGACGATGACGCTGCCACTCCGACGAACAACACCGCCATGCCGAGGTGCACGACATAGCCTCCGTAGCGCCTGCGGTTGCGCTTGACCAGCGCCATCAATGCCACTGGAGCAGGCTCGCCCGCGGTCGCGCGGCGCACTCGCACGCCTCGCCAATACTCCTGGCCTACGCTTCCCAGCACGAACGCTGCGCAGCAGAACATCGCTATCGCGAGCGGTTTGCCCGTGCTGATACCGGCCCCGAGCAGAGTCACGAGCGTGACGAGCGCCAGCAACAGCGGCACGAGGAAGTTACGGCGCGTGTTAGCGAGCGTTGCCTTGCGCCAGGCGATTACCGGCCCGATCCCGCTCAGCAGCACGAGCGCCAGCGCGAGCGGCACCGTGTACCGATCGAACCAAGGCGGTCCGACAGATGCCTCGTGGCCGGTGAGCGCTTCGGAGATGAGCGGGAAATAGGTGCCCCAGAAGATCACAAAGCACAGGCCCACGAGCACGAGATTGTTGGCGAGGAACACCGACTCGCGCGAGAGCAGCGAGTCGAGACGGTGCTCGCTGCGCAGGAGGTCTCGACGCGAGCTCACCAGATAGATCGATCCAAGCATCATCACTCCGATCAGCACCACGAATGGCACTCCGAGCGTTGCGCCACCGAAAGCGTGAATCGAGCTGAGAATCCCGCTGCGCACCAGGAACGTGCCCATGATGGCGAGCGTCCCCGTGGCAAGCACGAGCGACACGTTCCACACCTTCAGCATTCCCCGCTTCTCCTGGATCATCAGCGAGTGGATGAACGCAGTTCCAGTCAACCACGGCATCAGCGAGGCGTTCTCAACGGCATCCCAGCCCCAGTAACCCCCCCATCCGAGCTCCGAGTAGGACCAGCGCGCCCCAAGCATGATGCCAATACCGAGGAACAGCCAAGCCGCCATAGAGAAGCGGCGGATCACCCTGATCCACTCGGCGTCGACTTTGCGAGCAAGCAGCGCCCCCATCCCAAACGCGAACGGAACGATGCACAGCGTGTAGCCCGAATAGAGCATCGGTGGGTGGATCATCATGCTCGGGTGACGCAACAGAGGATCGAGTCCCACACCGTCCGAAGGCGCCGGGCTAGTGGTGGCGAACGGCGTTGCGTAGAAGATCATCAGCGAGATGAAGAACCCGCCAAAACCGAGCAGAATCGCCGTTGCATAGGCGCTCACGTCGCGCAAGCGCTTGCGCGTCAAGAACAGCACGAGAGTCGACCACAGCGACAGCAACCATGCCCACAACAGCAGCGAGCCTTCTTGGGAGGACCATACGGCGGCTGCCCGGTAGAACGTCGGGGTTGTCGTGCTGGAAGTGTCAGCCACCGTGTTGAAGCTGAAGCTGTTGCGTAGGAAGGCAAGCTCGAGCACAGCAAACGCGACCGTCAGGATGCCCGCCAGCGCATATACCGAGCGCCGTCCCGACTCCGACCACTCGCTGCGGCCCGTTCTTACTCCGTACAGCGACGCCCCGATGCCATAGGCGCAGACGACAAGCGCCAGCACCAGGCAGGCGCGCCCCAGCTCGGCCATCAGTAGGTCTTGGTCTTGCTTGGGGTCGCCGTGTACTTCGATGGGCACTTGGTGATCAGCGAGTCACGCTGGCCCACATAGCCGTTGCTCTGCTTCTCCACGGTCACGATCACCTCGCGTCCTTCGCGGAACGGGTCAGGCACCTCTCCTGTGTAGCTGACTGGCACGGCTGTTTCGCCGGCTCTGTCCTGCACGCTGAAGTAAAGGGTCTCGCCTTCATGGCGCACCGACCCCGACTTCACCTTGCCGGTCAGCTGGTAGGCGCGGCCCGGCGCCGCTTCGCGCACGAGCTGACTCGGCGTGACGGTCGGACTGGCAGCACTGAAGCTGGTGTAGATCAGAGCGCTTGCCAGCACCACGGCAGCGCTCAACGCCATCACCAGCCGCACCGTTCGCTTGCGCGCGGGATTCATCAACCGTTGATTATCTCAGAACCATCCGCGCCCGCGCCCCACCAGCAACATGCGTCCAACGGCTGGCCTGCCAGGCTGCGAGCGCGCCACTCGTGCCGATGACTCGCTGAGCATGGCGTGGTAGCTCGCCGGCCGGCCAGGAGATATCTGTCCGACACCGAAACCTTTGGGCATCAGGAGCGTCCTACAAGGTAGAGACTTATGAGACCAAGCTTTCTCCATCCCCTCGCCGACAAGCGCCATCCAGGACGCCGGCGCGCCGGGCGGCTTGCCGCTCTTGCCAGGCGACGTGCTTCTGAAAAGCATGCACGAGCGTCGGCCGAGACGACTGTCGCGCCCACGGAGTCTCAGGTGGCTGGTGGAGCTGAGCTCGCCTACGACATCGACGCACAACGCGTTCGCGAGGCAGGCGGCCCGATCGATGAGGCCTGCTACCCGTGCTCGTGCGGACATTTCTTTATCGCACCGGTGTCCACTAGCGTGAGCTGTCCACACTGCGGAGCCCACCAAGCCTGGTAGGGGG
>JBAPMC010000384.1:0-5768 GCA_049278415.1 Solirubrobacteraceae bacterium | reverse complement strand
GTTCGAAGCTACCGACTGGTTGATCTGGAATCGTCCTGAATGTGCTGCTGGTGATCCCCGCGGGGCTGATGAACGTTTCGCCACGCAGATCGATTGTTACGCCATACCCCTGTAGCACGATGATCAGTTCGGGGAACTTCGCGCCACCATGAGAAACGAAATACGCCGGTCCCTGTAGGGGAACGGGGATCAGTGGCGTGATCGCCTTGGCGTGGCCCACGATCGATTCTGCTGGGCAGCCAGCGGGATTCGCGTCGAACTGCGCGCTCGTACAAGCCTTCTGCAGTGTCGTCAAGCGCGAGGGGAGCTGCTTTGGAAGGTCGACCTTGACCTTCGCGATATTTGCCTGCGATCCCTGTGGTGCGTTGGGATAGGTCAGCTTCACGATCAGGCTTGCGCCCTTGACACGAGACGTCTTGCCAGACGTCGAGACTTTGAACCCGGGTTTGAAGGCGAGCGCCTGGCAGTTGGATGCTTGGAAGGGAGAGGAGACCGTGCTCGCCTTACCAAGGTTGCTCGTGAGGGTGCTTGAGATGCTCAGTGTGTTACAGCTGGTGGGGTTCAGCGTGAATTTGGTCCGGTCGATATAGACGCGGATGTCGCGGACGTGGGTGACTATCCCGTCGATGATCGTCGGAATCGGTTCCGCTGAGGATGGATCGACGCTGACCCTGGCGGTAGCGGGGTCGATCTTCAATCCAAAGCGCAAAACGACCGTCCCCAGATCGAACGGGCCTACCACGGCTGAGGTGATCGCGACCAGCGAGAACGGCGCGCCGTGGAACGGGCCCGCCAAATAGATCTTCCCTGGCACGTACGCCAACACGGCGCCCACACCTGTGCCGACCAAGCTGTGCCCGATCTGGCTTGACGCGGAACAAGATGGTTCTGCTTCCTCCTGCGCACCCGACTTCACCCGTGCTTGGGCGATATCAGCCTCAGGGCAGAACGGGATACCAGACAGGTCTCCCGTCAATCCCTCGGGTAGATCGGTTGAGAATCCCGCTATCTCCTGTTCGGCGTCTGTACGTGTCAAGTGCAGATAGAAAGAGCTGTAAGAGCCCGCATTGTTGTTCAGCAGACCCGATTCGATCCCTGGCTTGAACGGTGGGACACCGCCCGTTGGGCACGCGTCACCATCGAAACCCTTCGTGATCGTAAACGACGAACCCTCAGTCAATATCGCCGTCGGATCGGATCTCGGTGTCAGTTCGGCGAGGCTCGTATACGTCCCACATGTTGATGGGCTGACCAGTGGCGCTTGCTGTCCTTCACGGAAGTGGAAGTTGAAATGGTTGAACGAAAGCTGCGGAATGTTTTCGAATATCGTCGTCAACTGACCCGTAGCCAGGTTCGGTTCCACCTTCCCCGCGACCTTGATCAACACGCCCGTTTCAGGGTTCTTCGCAACCACATACAACGCGACCAGCGAATCGAACGGGTTGTCATACGGCTGCGCGATAAAGATCGACCCATGGATCTTCTGGGCCAACAACGGCGTTTCTATTTCCACGGTACCCAACTTCGAATCGTTGGGACACCCAGCGCCTGGCGCGGATTCGATCGTCTCAGCCGTATAGCCAGCAGGCGAACAACCATCCAACCCAACACCAGCGGAAGGATTGATCGTCAAACCTTCAGGCAACTTGACAACGGTCTTACTGGCCTGCGCCTGAGCGATACCTTCAGCGCTCGTCAACCCTTCATCTTTGAAGTCCAGGTTGAAATTGAGCCCGCTCGGCGCAGAAGCCCGATCGGTCGTCGGTTCGGTGGACGACGTCGGACTGAAGGGCACCCGGTTACAGCCATCCAGCGACTGCAACGGTTCACTCGTCGGGGCCTCGTCAAACACGCCTGGCGCAGCCCACGAGTCCGCTCCCGCGCTGCTCTGCAACGGTCCGCTACACGCCGTCGGCATCGTCAAGAAGCCGAGCGGCTGAGCTTCTTTTGATGGTTCGCAGGATTCACCAACGACTTCATCTCCATAGCCCCGGGTTGCGTATTGGCATTTCCAACCACGAGAGTTGTCGTGACGTGGATCGTTGGGAACGCCCCAGAAGGTGAGGCGCACACTCACCAGGCCCGCAATCTGAGTGATGTTCGTGGAGGTGACATTGACGCCATAGTCTTCACCGGGACCATCCCGTAGCGACGTGTCGAGCACGACCGGCACATCGACCTTATCGACCAAGAACCCGAAACGTGCGGGCTCACCAAAATATGGTTCGAGGTTGAACAGCGGAACGGTGACATTGACGAAGCCGGCGGTGACCGGTTCGTAAACGGTCACAGAGGCGACGCCGATCGCGGTCTGCTGAGGACACAGATCCTCTATGGACGCAATTTCTGTGCTGAACTGAGTCATCGTGCAGCGCGCAATAGACACGGGATCGCCGATCAGACCCGCCGGGAGCTCGGAGACGATGTCCTTCGATAGCGCGACCGGTTCTACGATAGGCTTGACTTCGTCCAACGGAGCCTCCTCGGGACCCTGGTTGAGCGCAAGCGTCCCGGTCACCTGGAAGGGATGCGAACCGGCCTGGGTGGTGAGTCCACCTCCTTCTTCTTCAGCCCGAAATCGCCAATCTTCAATGCCGTAATGAGCGGATTCTTCGTTGATCCGAACAGGACGGCTCAACGACGCGGCGGGCACACCGCCACCGGAAGCGCTCACCCGGTTCGTTTCGACCGGCGCGGCACCGGCCAGCACCCTGACCTGAATACGGGCTTCGAGCTCGTCGAAAGGCACCAGTTCTCCATGGAACGAGCATGTGAGTGAAGCAAGCGAACACTGGATCGCCCGAGGTCTCTGATAGTCGGCTTGCGGCCCTGGTTCGCTGCCCACGATACCGACGGCTTGGAGACCGGGGGGAAGACTGTCGGCGATCGTGACAGGATGCAAAGCACCATCGAGTGTTGCGTCCCCCAGGTTCTCGGCGGTAACAGCGATCTCGCCATCCGCACGACCATGTGTCACCTCACTAACCTGGACTGATGCGGATCCGCCGGCCCGCATCAGCGCTACCGGCCGATCGGCGAAAGAACCCTTGAAAACAACCGTATAAGGTCCACCGGTCGATCCGGTCACTTCGACATTGCCCGTGCCGACACCCGGGAGCACGGCGAGAGCAGCCTGCACTTCAGCCGCTGTCGCGCCAACGGGAATGGCAGCGGATGTCTCTGAGGCGGTCAATTCCTCCCCATGAAAACCTGCGCCATTAAAGTCTTCGGAGATCGTCAAGCTTTCACCGCCGGCCGCGACGATCTCGGTGTTCGCTGGGACTCTGTCTTCCCCGGAACTCCGGCCGAATTCGACTGTGATGGTGTCGCCGACATGAAAAGCGCCTTCGCTGACCACGAAATGGCTGAAGATATTCGGGGAGCCTTCCTCAACAAAACCGTGTCCTGTGCCTGTAGCAAGGGTGAGGGTGAAACTCCCGCTACCCGCTTTGACAGAGACTTCCTGGGCCTCGTCGCGGGCCAGTCCCGACTTCAAATTGGCGGGACGCGAACTGGAGGACAGCTGCCACCACGGCTCCGCCGCGGCGACCGGTGAGGACCCCATCAATCCCGTCAGCCCGATTATCATGACTCCGGCAAGACTCAGCCGCAAACGAATAGGAATCCTCATGATTTAGCCCTCCGCTTGTTGCCGGGTTTCCTGACTTTCTTCTTGCTCTTGATCATCGTGCACTTGCCGTGGCTGAGCCGCCTACCCTTCGCGCACCTCGTCACCTTCTTCTTGGCTGCTTTCTTCACCGTCGCCGAAGGTGTCGGATTGCCGGGTCCCTGGTAGGTCAGAGACCCAGGTGTAGGATCATTCGGCGCGGCCACAGGGCTCTGGCACGCATCCCCTTCACACGCGGGCAACGGCGGAGGAACAGGGAAACCGCCATCTACACGCGCATCGTAGACATCAGGGACCGTATCCGTGTCTTGCGATGAAAGCTGGGCCGTGGTGAGAAAGAAGACGTCATCGCCATTTTCTGACGCGTCGAGAAAAGCCGATTCTTCCTTCGACGTTCCCGAAGAGATGAGCCCAACACAACCATCTGAGCGAGGACTGAAAGTCGAGACCTCATTTGTGCAACCGCCGACACCCGGCGGCTCATACTCGTATACGTCCTCCACGTTGTTGGTATCCGCCGGGACCAGCGCATCGGAGCTGTTGAAGAACAGTCGGCCGGAATCGGAGAGATAGCGTGGCTGGTAAAGCGGCGACGTCCACGCAGGGACATTGGCTGCAAGCCAACGCTGGTACCCAGGACCTGCACCCCAAGCGTCCTGTTTGTCGACAAGTAGGGAGTCGGTGACAGTGGCCGCATCGAACACGCCATGCGGGCGAGCGCCGGTTGGATTACATGAGGCACAGACCAGCCGTCCAGCGCCACCGTTGCCGGCAGCCTCGTCGAGGAAGACCTCCTCGTCAAGTTCCCCACTCGAGGCGTCACGATTATCGTAGCCGGTGAGCGAGCGTTCAGACATGAACGCCAACCAATCGCCGTTAGGCGAGACCCTTGCGGTCGCAAGGACCTGCCTCCCTCCAGCTCCCCAATCCGGGCTGTCTTCCTCAGAGAGGACGGCGACAAGCCGCGTAACACCGGCACTATACAAATAAAGATTTGGCTGACCCACAACAGCCTTTTCATCATGTTCGTTCGTTTCCGCGCCAGTGAGGACCCCGTCGCCAACGAAATAGATCGAGGTACCATCTTCAGAGGTTCCGAGTATCCGTCCCTGCACTTCAGCTCCAGGGGTCAAGTCCGTCACCCGTCCAGCCGACAAAGCGCTACCCAACGGCGCTTCGAACTCATACAGGTCGCCCGCCGCCGTGAAGAACACACGAGAACCTTCATTGCTGGCTCCCTGAAACCGCGCTTCTTCGTTGCTTAGCTGAAATGTTTCTTTCCGGACGACATCCCGCATATAGAGGTGTGAAATACCTTTACTGCCTTCCGCAGACCATATAACGCGTGAGCCGTCAGCAGAGATCGCATTTCTACGCACATATTCGCCTGTTGTGCCGACTGACCCAAGCTCAGGGAAACTTACGTGGGCCGGAGCCAGCACCGGTTCACCTCCAGGTAGGACGCTGACCAACTGCAACCGTCCCCCAGTCCACTCATAAAGGCCGCCGGTAGGAGCCGTGTCTTCGGTCAGAGCGACCTTGGAGGAGAGGACGACATGACTCCCATCAGCGCTCGCGCCGAGAAACTGCGGACCTCCAGATGGACTTGCCCCATCGCCGAATTCGGTACCTTGCGGCACGTTGGCGAACCCGGGCGCGCCGGTTACCAGCGGACGATAGCACGAGACAAGGCATAGCTCATCGGGAGCATCGCTCGAATAGTCGCTGCGCAGGAACGGCGTCCGTTCGGAGGCTTCGGCCGACAGCGAAGGCGAAAGCGCACCGAATGGATCGACGACACCGGAGTAAAGGTCTGTCGAGAAGAAACTATATTCTTCTCCAGGAATCAGATTGAGACCGTTAGCGACTTCACGAGACGTTGCGATATCCCGCGAACCCCAAGCTGAAGCGCCTTCCGCGCCGCGGGCTGAGAACATTTGAGTTCCGCCGGAGTTACCGGGGGGCTCCGATTCGGTCGAGGCGCTCCCCCCATAGGTGATCGCATCCCCGCTGGCGGATGCCTGGACTACCGAGCTATCATTGGCTGTTCCGAGCAGAGCTCCATGCTTGTTCTGGGGGGAGACCTGCTCCCACACTCGGTCGTCGGCCAGCAGCGATCCAACACCGGATGACTGCGTCG
>JBAPMC010000383.1:0-3512 GCA_049278415.1 Solirubrobacteraceae bacterium | reverse complement strand
CCAAAAGCTGATCCGTCGCCACCCGCATGTGTTTGCGGACACCGAAGTGTCTGACGCCGCCGAGGTGTTGCGTAACTGGGACGCCATCAAGGCAACCGAGCCCGGACGCGAGCGCGGCGTGTTTGGCGAGGTGCCGGAGAACCTGCCAGCCCTGCTCTACGCGCGTAAGCTCCAGCGCAGAGCAGCCTCAGCCGGTCTGCATCCGTCGGCTCTGCATGACGGTCAGGACGAGCCGGTTGGGGGTTCGCGGGAGTATCCGGTTGGGGGTTCACCGGAGGAGCCAGGTGGTGGTTTACGGCATGTGGACAAGCCAGCTATGGCCACACAGGATGAGGCGTCCCATCGGCATGGGAGCGTGGGGAAAGCCCCGCAGGACACCGAAAGCGAAGATCAGGAATCCTTTCGCGCGATAGGCGAGCGTCTGTTTGCGCTCGTTGACGAAGCGCGCCTGGCGCATGTAGACCCCGAGTTGGCGCTGCGCGCCGCAGCACAGCGATTTCGCAAGAAGATCGGAGAGCAATGAGTCAGATCGAGAAAGTCCATGCCCGTCAGATCCTCGACAGTAGAGGCAACCCAACTGTTGAGGTCGAGGTGGCTCTGCGCTCGGGAGCACAAGGCCGCGCTGCGGTGCCCTCAGGCGCCTCCACGGGCGAGTTCGAGGCCACCGAGCTGCGTGACGGCGGCGAGCGCTGGCATGGCAAGGGCGTTGCACGTGCCGTTGCGAACGTAGACGGGGAGATCGCCGGTGCGGTGGCGGGAATGGACGCCTCCGATCAGCAACGCCTCGACGATGCGCTGATTGCGCTTGACGGGACGCCCAACAAGTCGCGCCTAGGAGCCAATGCGATCCTCGGCGTCTCGCTGGCCGCCGCTCACGCGCAAGCAGCCGAGCTGGGCCTGCCGCTGTGGCGCTACCTGGGCGGGGAGGCGGCGCGCGTTCTCCCGGTGCCAATGATGAACGTGCTCAACGGTGGCGCTCACGCCGATAACAAGGTGGACTTCCAGGAGTTCATGGTTGTCCCCTGCGGCGCTTCCACGTTCTCGGACTGCCTGCGGATGGGCACCGAGGTGTTCCACGCGCTGAAGCGAACGCTTCATGAGCGGGGCTTGTCCACAGCGGGTGGCGATGAGGGCGGCTTCGCCCCTGACCTTGAGTCCAACGAGGAGGCGCTGAAGATGCTCGTCTCCGCTATCGAAGCGGCTGGCTACGAGCCCGGCAAGGATGTAGCCATTGCCCTGGACCCTGCCACCAGCGAGCTGTACGAGGACGGGGCCTATGTGCTCGAGCACGAGGGACGCACGCTCAACGCTGCTGAGCTGGCCGACTACTGGGCCACGCTCGCTTCGCGCTACCCGATCGTGTCGATCGAGGATGGCATGGACGAGCAGGACTGGGATGGCTGGAAGACGCTAACCGAGCGAGTAGGCGCAAGTGTGCAACTAGTAGGCGACGATCTGTTCGTCACGAACACCGAGCGCTTGCAGCGTGGCATAGAGCTGGGTGTAGCCAACTCAATCCTCATCAAGGTCAACCAGATTGGCACGCTCTCAGAGACGCTCGCAGCCATCGCAATGGCGCGAGAGGCGGGCTACACCGCCGTTATGAGCCACCGCTCCGGTGAGACTGAAGACGTCACAATCGCCGATCTAGCCGTGGCCACCGGATGCGGGCAGATCAAGACCGGCGCGCCCTCGCGCTCAGACAGAGTCGCCAAGTACAACCAGCTGCTGCGCATAGAGGAGCAACTCGGCGCCGACGCGGAGTTCCCTGGGCGCTCAGTGTTTCGCAACTGAAGCATTGTGGATGGTCGGGCCAGGGCAATATGCGCCAAATCATGAGGTTGTGATGTCTCGTGCAGGAGGTTGGTGGACAGAGGCGAATGCGAAGGTATGCCATCTGTCTCAGCCTCCGCATCAAGGGCCTCCGGCGCTCGCCGGTCGACCCCCGCGCGCTCAGTCCCGCACGTGCGCTGGGATCGGTTGGGACGCATAGCGATGCTGTGCGTGATGGTTGCAATCGCTTGCCTCTATCTGAGTGCCGGCGCCCGCCTGTTCTCGGCCTGGGGTGAGTCCAAGCGCGACAGCGCCCAGGTCCATTTGCTCGAAGGCCAGAATCGCGTCCTTCAGCAGCAGCACGCAACTCTCGCGAGCCCCAACACTGTGCAGGAGGAGGCGCGTCGGCTCGGCATGATCCGTCGGGGCGAGCAGGCGTACATCGTGAGCGGTTTGCCCGCAAACTGAAGCCAAGTAGCCCCAGCCGCCTGAGACAAGAAGCCCAGCCCCCCACTGTCCGCGTGCAGGAAGGCTCATCGCCTAGGCACTGCTAGCCTCGCCCCTCGTGTCGGGGTTCGATAACGCAATTCAACAGTGGAGGCAGGGTGAGCGACGCCTCTCCCAGGCAGCCCCCGAGCAGTCACCACTGCTTCAGCGGATCACCGACACGCTGGTGGTTGAGTTGCGCAAACGTCTCGGTGGACGCTTCTCCGCTGAGGAGCTTGCCGAGTTCTACGAACACGGCACCTCATGGTGTTTGCAGCTGGCAATGGATATTGCCCCAGCGGACCCATGGGCGTGGGATTCGCGCATCGTCATCGACGCCGCCTTCGCCCGCTATCTACGTGAGGCGGTCGACTACGCTGGCGGCCGGCTCATCCCCACCGAGAGGTAGCGCTCCCTCGCTCTATGAGACGTTGAGAGACTGCAGATCGATCGCCGTGCACAAGCCACGATGACGAGCGACGAGAGGCGAGAGTAGGACGAGGCCGCGTGCTGTATGGGCTCTGCATGCGAGCGGCCGAGGACGCGGTATTGCGCCGCTCAGTTCTCAGCGCTCATCCTCGCCGGCGCGGCGGATCACTATCTGATCCTCCTCGACCGTGACCTGCACCGGCCTGTGCCCGGCCCAGTGCTCTGCATAGATCGGGCTGTCCTGGATGGCTGGGTCGAGCCACAGTCCGTAGCCCTCCTCACCGTGGTCGAAGGTGCCCTCCAGCGGCCCGCTGTCGCGTGAGGAGGATCTACGCCCGCGGCGGCTGCGTCTGCGGCGAGGGGCTGCGGGAGCGGCGCTCTCCTCATCGCTCTCGGCTTCAGCGGCTTGCGCCTCAGCCTTTTCACGTTCAGCCTCCATCGCAGCCTCCAGTTCGGCTGCAATCAGCTCGTCGTCCTCTGCTCGCAGGTCAATCTCCTCGGGATAAGTCACAACAGTGCTGGCGCCGTCGGCAGGAGCATCGTCGCCAAGCAGATCGTTCTGACGCTTGAACTGCTCGATCTCCTGAACGGTGACCTCGAGCTGGTGGGCCACCCAAGCATCGGTACGACCTTGTCGTACCCAGCTTCGGATCTGGTTTAGGTGAGGGCGCAGTGATCTACGAGCCATGGACGGCCCGGGAGACTAGCGCATGCTCCGTTCGCTCGCTCACATGACCATCCCCTCGCTGTTCGCGCAAGCCTGCAAAGTCTCGAATCACGCTTGTGGAGGGCGCATTCGCGTTCGGTGGGACGGGACACTATGC
>JBAPMC010000382.1:0-6429 GCA_049278415.1 Solirubrobacteraceae bacterium | reverse complement strand
CCCCGCGGCTGGGCCGCGCGCCGTCGGCGGCAACGGAGGCGCCGAGCTCAGTCGCGCTCAGCTCGCTACCGATGACGCGATAGGGCGCTACGTGCTCTCGCATGGGGCCGGTGGACGCTTTCAGTTGCTTACCGAGGCATCTCTGACTGCCGACAGCCCGATCCTGCTCGGTCTGCGCGCGGCCGCGCTCGGTGGCTATGGAGGGGTGGACCCGGCGCTCGACGGCCCAGGCCTCGCCCGACTCGTCGCAGCCGGGCAGGCCCGATATGTGCTGATCGGCGGCGGATACGCCTACCTTGGGGGCAACGCCTCAAGCCGCGCCGCCACGCGCGTCTGCCCGGAGGTGCCGTTCAGCGCTTGGCGCAACCCTGGGGCAGGCACGAGCGAAGGTCTATATCTCCTTGACTGCGCGGGGCGTGAGCGCGAGCTTGCTCAGCAGTCGAGGTAGCCGTCTGTCGATCCTCGAAACCCACGCGCGCCAGGAGCGACCCGCCGCGCTAGGGGTTACTGCGCCTGGGCTAAGAGGTTGTGGCTGGCGCGCTCATCTGGATCTGCGCGCCGCTTGGATCACCGACGAGGTAGATCTGAAAGGGGGCACTCATCCGAGGCGCAACTTCCGGCAGAACCGCACGTCCAGCCGCCACGATCTCCCCGCTCTTGCGGGCCACCGCATACACGACGAGATGCTGCTGGGTGACGCTCGATCGGTTCGTCACAGTCCCAGCGGCGCCGGCTTCCTCGCCCGCTTCGCTCCTCGAGTGGGTTATCGACACACTCATCTGTGGCACTTTCCCCGTCACCTGCTTCGCTTCACCCACCAGCGCTTTTGCTGAAGATGGGATACCCCCCACCTGCACCTGATCGTCGACCCAGATCGTCTGGGCGCCGGGTGCGAGCAGCGACACATGGGTGAGCGAGGGATCCTCCCCAGGCTGGTTGTTCTGAAACAACACACTGCCCTTCGCGTCGCGCACTGTGATCTCGATCGGAGCGTCCCGGAGCGGATGAGAGGAGTCGTTGCGCAGCGAAACCACCACCGCGGTCCCTTCATTTGAGTGCACCACTGTGCTCTGCAAAACCTTCACGCTTGGGTTCTCGCTTGCAACCGACACGCCTCGCAGCGCGAGCTTCTCGTGTTTGGCTTGTTTTTCAAGGGCAGCGCTCCTCTGTGCAGTGGACTCGCAGCCGCAGCACCCAAATGCGAGGAATCCGACGGCGAGCAGGCTGGGCACCACACGGAACGCCCCACCCATTCCCCAAAAAAAACACGCTCGATCTGACGTTATCGATCGCGATCCTTGGCTGCGGGCTCGTCTCATCGCCAAAAGGTGCGCCCGGTAATCAACCGAACGCACCACTCACATACTCGCGCGTGCGCTGCTCACGCGGGCGGTCGAACACCTGCTCACTAGGCCCGTACTCCACGAGCTCACCGAGGTGCATGAACGCAACATGATCGGCTACCCGCATCGCCTGCTGCAGGTTGTGAGTCACGATCACGATCGCCACGCTCTCGCGCAAGCCCACTATCAACTGCTCGATCGTCGCCGTTGAGATCGGGTCGAGCGCCGAGCACGGCTCATCCAGCAACAACACCTCCGGCTCTACCGCAAGCGCCCGTGCGATACACAGGCGCTGCTGCTGGCCGCCCGACAGCCTTAGCGCGGGATGGTCGAGGTTGTCCGCCACCTCCTCATACAAACCAGCTCGCCGCAGAGCGTCAACCACGGCCGGCTCGAGCTCCTTGCGCGAATGTCGTTTGCGCCTGCCTCTGGGCGCATGCTCCTCGCGCAGCGCATACGCCACGTTCTCAAAGATGCTCATCGGGAAAGGGTTCGGCTGCTGGAAGACCATCGACACACGTCGCCTCAGGCTGTTGACCTCGATCTCGCCAACCTCCTGACCGTCGAGCGTAATCTGGCCCGCACGCGCTGCTCCAGCTGTGATCTCCGTGAGACGGTTAAGCGAGCGCAACAGCGTTGTCTTGCCCGAGCCCGAGGCCCCAATCAGCGCTAGCACCTCGCCCCTTCGCACCGGCAGGCTCACATCGCGCACCACCCAACGCTCGCCGTAAGCCAGCCACACCGACTCGATCCGCATGCGCTCAATCACCTTGCCAGCGGGAGCGATTGCCGCGAAGTCGCGATGCTCGCCTGCGGAAGGCGAGAGGGTTGCGCCGTTGCTTTCAGATGTGTCCACCACTGTGGGCGGTCGCTCTGGCACGATCCGTCTCACTGGCGGGGGCATCAGCGGATCCACGCGAGCCTCCTCGAGCGGCTGGGCGCACATCGCACGGATACGGGCATCAGCGCATCCACGGCAAGCTCCGCGCCACCGTGCGCCAGCGGCTCAGCCCGTCCGCGCGCGCCGAGCTGAGGCGCATCACAATCACATTCAGCGCAAGCACCATAATCAGCAGCACGAACGCCGCCGCATACGCCTTTTCGTGGGCGTTGCCTTCGCCGGCGGGAGAGTTGTAGCGCACGTAGCTCGTCAGCGTTCCGCCTGTGCCGCGCAGCGTCGAGAGCACAGGTCCTCCGCCGCCACCTTCCACACGCAGTCCCGCCCCGAGCAGGATCACGATGATCGCCGTATCCCCAATGATCCGCCCGATTCCCAGCGTCACCCCGCTTGCAATGCTCGGCCTCACCGACGGCAGCAACACGCGGCGAATCGTCGTCGCCTTCGTCTTGCCAAGCGCGTGAGACGCCTCGCGCATGTGTGCCGGCACCTGCATCAGCGCCTCGCGCGTAGATGTGACCACCAGCGGCAGCGCAATCAGCGACATCATCGCCCCAGCCGTCAAGAACGACTTGCCGGACACCGATCCTCCCGCCGAGGTCTGCGAGAGGAAGGCGAGCACCGGCCGCGCGAACAGCACCAGTCCAAACAGCGCGAGCAACACGCTCGGTGCGCCGGAGATCATCTCCACGCTCGACTCCACCATGCGGGCGAGCGCCGCCGGACGGCGATACTCCGACATCCACGTCGCCACCGCCACCCCCACCGGAGCGGCGATTGCAATCCCAATCGCGCTCACCAGCAGCGTGCCCTCGATAGGGTCGAGGAAGCCGCCAGAGCTCGCCTGGCTCTGTGAGGCGCTCGGCGACTGGAACAACAGCTTTGGGCTCACATAGGAGACGCCCTTCACGAACATGAACAGCACGATCGCCGCCGTCACCAGGCACAGACCAATGCCCACCATCCAGCACATGGCGTATGCCATCCGATCAACAAGTGGCCAGCTTCTCACCGAGTCGCGCCGGCGGCGCGGGCGTATGGCTTCGACTGGTGGAGTCAGGCTCGGCCGTGCAATTAGAGCTTGCGGCGCGCTTGCCATCGCTACGTCCTGACTCCGTAGCGCTTCATTGGCTGCTTTGCGGCCCAGCCCGCCAGCGACAGCAGCCCGCAGGACACCAATAGCACGGCTGTCATCGCGTAGAGCGTCTGGCCAAGCGGCACCACCGAGAGACTGTCGATGTAGTCGATGATCGTCGCAGCCAGTGGCCTCACAGGCTCATACAGGAAGGTGATCCCGTCGAGCGGGTTGGGAGCGAAGCCACGCGACCCGCTCACCATCGAGAGCATGATCGACTCACCTAGTGCGCGGGCGGTCGCAAGCACCGCTGCCGCCACGATCGCCGGACGTGCCGTGCGCAGTGAAACGCGCCACATCGTGCGCCACCGGTTCACACCGAGTGCTGCCGACCCCTCCGTCCACGAGCGAGGTACCGCCTCGAGCGCTCCCACCACGATCGCCACCATGATCGGCACGATCATCAGCGTCAGGATCAATATCGCCACGCTCAGGTTCGCGCCTGTCAGCTGCACCACGTACTCCACCGAGCGCTTGCGCTGCTCGGAGATCAGGTTGTGTTCAACCCAGGGCGCTATCGCGAGGATCCCGATCAGCCCGTACACCACCGAAGGCACCCCCGCAAGCAGGCGGATCACCGGATCGATTACCGCGCGCACCGCCGCGGGAGCGAACTCCACAATGAACACGGCCGCGAAGATCGACACCCCCATGCCGAGCACAACCGCCATGCCGGAGGTCAGGATTGTCCCCCAGATCAGCGGCCATGCTCTGAAGTGATAGATGTAATGAGCAGGGTCCTTCGGCCCGTTGATGATCGCGCTCAGCTGTGTGTCCACGTCCCCGCCGGAGCCGAACCAGCTCAGCCCGTTGTGCGCAAACGACGGCCATGCTTCTGCGAAGACGGTCACCGCGATTAGCGCGATCGTGCCCAGCAGCCCCACCACCAAGGCGCCATGCGCCAGCTCGACGCGCTGCTCGTGCGACGCGGCGCCCGGCCGCCAGATGGCCGACAGCCGGGTCTTTAGTCGCGTCCTGTCACTCACCTGTGCGTGCCACTTTCGCGGCTAGTGGATCGGTATCCACTCGGAGGAGATGATCTTGCGCGCGGTCGCGTTTTTGGAGTTGATGATCCACAAGATGAACTTGGTGGCGGCAGCCGACGGTTTGGTCTTCGTCACCATCCAGAAGTTACGCACGCCCTGGTACTGCCCCGACTTGGCGTTGCGCAGCGTGCAGGGGATGCCCTGGTAGCCCACCGCGTTGGCGCCGCTCGTGAAAGCAAACGACACGAACCCGATCGCGTGTTCGTCGGTGTGCACCTTGTTCTGCACTAGGCCGTTGGTTTCCTCGGCGTCCGCGCTTGGGGAGATCTTCAACGTGGGCCCCAGGAAGATGTTCTGGAAGGCGTCCTGGGTACCCGAGGAGGCGATGCGGTCGACCAGGTCGATCGGACCGGTCATCGTGGAGCCAGGCACTTCGCTCCATTCGCGCACGTTGCCAGTGAAGATCGCCTGCACCGTCTGCTGGTTGAGGTTGCCGATCGGGTTCTTCGGGTTAGTGATCATGCACACCCCATCCCGCGCAATCTTCGTAAACACGAGCCCTTTCGGGTCCGAGCCGATGATTGGGTCGCGCGACACGTCGCCGATATCCACACGGCCAGCGTTCACATCGTTGACGCCTGCGTCGGACGTTCCCTGGCCGACTTTGGGAGTCGGCTGGTGGGTGGCGCTGTGGTAGGCGCTTGCGAGTTGGTTCATCAAGGGAAAGATTGAAGTCGAGCCGTCAATTAGGAGGGCCCGCGCACCCGCGGTGGCGGGCACGGCGAGCGTGAGCGCGGCTATCAGTGAGACAGTCAGGATGCGGGTTGTGCGCACGTCGGAGCTCCTTTGCTCTGAGTGATCCGGCGGTTCGAAGCCGCCTTCGGGCAGAGATCGCCCAACGGGCGTCGTGCGCCAGTGTCCTGTCCCGCGGCAAGCTCACGGTGAACAGGACGTTTTCAAGTTGAGAAGAATTGGTGAACACCGGCTGGCGGGGCGCGAACTTCTCAAGTCGTTCACAACAGGTGCTTCGTCGACGATCAGCCTGTGCCGGTGTCCCACGTGTTCGGCGGGAAGATCTTCCCGCGCCTGCTCAACAGCACGCCGATTCTCCGCGTCTTCTTGCGCGCCGCGCTGGCCTCTGCAGCGGTACTGGCTGCGCTGCTCGCCTGTGTGCCTTCGGTCTATGCCGAGATCTCCCCGGTCGCCCCGATCGATGGTCCCAGCTCAGAAATCGTGGACTTCGCCGGTGCCGCGATGGCCGCCGACGGGACCGGAGGGATCGTCTATCGCAAGCGCGTCGAAGGCCGTATTCACATCTTCGCGGCCCAATATGTCGGAGGCAAATGGGAGGCTCCTCAGCAAGTCGACGTGGGGGAGAAGTTCGATTCCTCGTTCCCGGCCATCGCGGCGGGCGAAGGCGGGCGGCTAGTGGTGGTGTGGACCAACCACTACTCCTCAACAACCGACGGTCTCTTCTCCGCCACAATCGACCCTGGCTCCGGGGGCTTCCAGGCGCCCGTGCCGGTCGACCTCAACATCGGCCAGGCAACCGGAACCTATCCGTCGATCGCCATGAACCTGGCGGGCCAGGCGCTTGTCGCCTACCGCGTGATCACTGCCGTCAGCGGTCCCTCCACGCCAAACATCCCACCCGGCTATGTGCTCGCCGAAATCCGCATGGCGCGCTTCGACGGACAGTACTGGTCCTCCCTCGGCCAGCCCCTGAACCGCAACTTGGCCCAACCCGTCCCGCAACCCACGGCCGTTAACTCCCCACAGGTCGCCATCGACCTCACCGGTCAAGGCCTGCTCGCCTGGCAGGAGCCCGATGACTCTCTCGTCAACCGCGTCTATGCCAGGCGCATCTTCGGGATGGTTCCCGGAAATCTGCTGCAGGTGAGTCCCTCTACGTTTGCGGGTCATCCCCTGAATGGGCCTGTGGACGAGCTGTCGCTCGACGTCGCCGGCTTCGGCCAGGGCGCGGTCGCGTGGCGCCAGCAGCCCGCCCCGGGCTCGGGATTCGCGCACGCGCGCGTATTCGAGGCGGAGCTTCCCTCATCGTTTGAT
>JBAPMC010000381.1:0-16222 GCA_049278415.1 Solirubrobacteraceae bacterium | reverse complement strand
AAAAACAGGCGCCGGGGCTCTCTGACCTGAATGACGAGTACCCCGGCGCCTGCCAACCAACCCTCGTTTCGGTCGGGTTAGGACCGAATGGGCTTACGCAGTATAGCGCAAAAACAGATGAGTAGAGGGAACGTTGGATGACCTGTAGCCGATCACTCCGCACATTGCGGATTTAGCGTTGTACGCGCCCCCGTCTGAGCTCGAGGATCGAGCGTATCTCCAATCACTTGCGCCACAAGCAGCGCCGATTGAGGTACACGCATATAGAGGGTCCTTCTAGACTGAGCAAACAGTGAATCGAGCTCTGTCATGGACCGTCTGAGAGTCGCGCGCAACGTCGCGATCGTTGTCCTAATCGCCGCTGCGGTCGAGTTCCTGCCCGGCGGCGGTCGGGTCGTCGAAGCCTTTGCAGCCGCTCTATGGGTGGTGTTTGCTGCTGGGGTCGCCTTCTTCGGCTACAGGCTCTACCGCGAACGCGGTGTCGATCTCCACGGTCTCGGCGATCGTCACCGAGGGCTTCTATACGGCGCGATTGCCGTCGGATATGTCACTGTCGCTGCTCAACCACGCATGTGGCACACCGCTTTCGGCGAGTTCGTTTGGTTCGCCCTAATCGGTCTCACGCTCTACACGTTGTTCTCCGTATACCGCTACTCCCGCACCTATTGAGCGGTCTCGCCGAGCAGCGACGCACACTGCCCGATAAGCCAGGCGTCTACCTATTCCGCGATGCTCGCGGTCGCGTCATCTACGTCGGCAAGGCGAAGTCCATCCGCAAGCGCGTCGCATCGCACTTCTCAAAGGCTCAGGTTCCATCCAGCCCTGGGCACGCCGAGATGGTCGCTTCGGTAGAGGCAATCGAGTGTGTGGTCGTCTCAAGCGAGGCCGAGGCATTGCTCGCCGAGCAGAGCTTCATCAAGCAGTATCGCCCGCGCTTCAACATCCGCTTGCGCGACGACAAGTCCTATCCGTTCATCGCGATATCCCTCGAGGAGGACTATCCGCGCGTCTACTTCACACGTGAGCGCCACCGTCCCGGCCGCGCCTACTTCGGCCCATATTCGAGCGCCAAGCGTGTGCGCTCAACGCTTGAGGTGCTCGCCAAGGTGTTCATGTACCGCTCCTGCACCGGCACAGAGCCTGGCCGTCGCAGCGGAAGTCCGTGCCTGGACTACTACATCAAGCGCTGTGAGGCCCCGTGTGTTGGCTATGTCTCAAAGGCGGACTACCGCCGCAGCATCGATGGCGTCATCGACTTCCTCTCCGGACGCTTCAAGGCGATCGAGCACGACTTGGAAGAGCGCATGCGCTCCGCCGCAGCTGAACAGGAGTACGAGCAGGCCACGCTCGAGCGCAATCGCTTGCGCGCTGTGCGCTCGTTGATGGAGCGCCAGCGTGTAGCCAAGGAGTCAATCGGCACGCTCGACGCCGTTGCCGTCGCCGTGGACGGTCGCGACGCCAATGCGCAGGTATTCCAGGTACGCGACGGCGTGCTCTCCGATCGCCACTCCTTCTATCTCTCAAACGAGACCGAGCGCGACATCGCTGAGGTTGCTGAGGAGTTCATGCTCCAGTACTACGGCGGTCCTACTTCCATCCCGGCGCTGCTGGTCGTCCAGCCCGAGCTCGGTGGACACGACGCGCTGGCGCAAGCGCTCAGCAAGCGGCGCGGGGGACCTGTGCGCCTGCATGCTTCCGAGCGCGGCGACAAGCATCGCATTCTCGAGCTCGCCCACCGCAACGCGCTGTTGGCGCTAGACCAGGAGCGCCTGCGCGACGAGCGCCGCCACCAGCATCGCGCTCAGGCGCTTGAAGGACTGCAGCAGGCGCTCTCACTGGACACAGTGCCTGTGCGCATCGAGTGCTTCGATATCTCCAACCTTGGAGGCACCCACACGGTCGCCTCGATGGTGGTCTTCGAGGCGGGCGCGCCCAAGAAATCCGACTACCGCCGCTTCAAGATCCGCACGGTGGAGGGCTCTGACGACTACGCCTCGATGGCGGAGGTGCTCTCTAGGCGCTTCACCCAATGGGAGAAACAGGCTGACTTCTCACCACATGATCCGTCCCACGACTCGAGCTTCGCGGCGCTGCCAAACATTGTGGTGATCGACGGCGGCAAGGGTCAACTCGCAGCCGGCCTCGCCCCGCTTGCAGGCTTCCGCGAGCGTGGCGTTGCGGTGATTGCACTCGCCAAGCGAATCGAGGAGGTCTTCCTTCCGGGTCGCTCAAGCCCGCTCGTATTCGGGCACTCCACACCCGAGTTGCAACTGCTGCAGCGCATCCGCGACGAGGCCCACCGCTTCGCCATCACCCATCACCGCACACGGCGCGACAGCGCCATGACCGGCTCGCTGCTCGACGGCCTCCCCGGCATTGGACCAACGCGCAAGCGGGCGCTGTTGACCCACTTCGGCTCCCCCGACGCCATCCTCGCCGCCTCACGCGAGGAGCTTCAGGGCGTGCCCGGGCTTCCAGCCAAGACCGCTCGTGACATACACGCTTTGCTGCACCGCGCCGGCTGAGCCAGCGCGCTCGTCCGTAGTACTAGGCACAATGGTCATAGATGGCCGCCACCAGGCCCGCGCCTCCCCGTCCCGCCGACGGACCGACCGTAGAGTCGCGTCTACAGGATCTCGTCGTGATAACGGGCTTCTCGGGCGCCGGCAAGTCCACGGCGATGAACGTGTTCGAGGACGCCGGCTACTTTTGCGTCGACAACCTGCCACCGGAGATGATTCGCTCGCTCGTGGAGCTGTTCGTACACGAGGGCTCCAAGGTGGAACGCGCCGCCGTTGTCTCCGACGTGCGCGGAGGCGTCTACTTCGAGGCGCTCACGGCGGTGATCGACGACCTGCAGGCGCTTGGCATCACCCACCACGTGCTGTTCCTCGAGGCTGCAGAGCAAACTCTCTCCACGCGCTACAAGGAGACGCGCCGTCGCCATCCCCTTGCGCCGGAAGGCAGCGTCGCGGCGGGCGTGGACTCCGAGCGGGCGCTGCTTGAGCCGCTGCGCTCGCGCGCCGACCTCGTGATCGACACCACCGGCATGTCGGCCGCAATGCTGCGCAGTCGTATCGCCGACGATCTCGTTCCCCGCCAGAGCGTTGGTCGCCTAGCGCTCACGTTCATGAGCTTCGGCTTCAAGCACGGACCCCCGCGCGAGGAGGATCTCGCGTTCGACGTGCGCTTTCTGCCCAACCCCCACTACGAGCACGACTTGCGCGAGCTCACCGGTCACGACGAGCGGGTTGTGCAGTACATCGCACGCGACGGCCGGCTGGATGAGCTCTACGAGCGCATGCACTCGCTGCTTGACTTCCTGCTGCCCGAGTATGTGGCTGAGGGCAAGGCTCATCTCGTGATCGCCATCGGCTGCACGGGTGGACGCCATCGCTCGGTTGCCATAGCCGAGCATCTTGCTGCCCGCTATAGCGACCGCGACGAGCTCACGGTGGCTGTCGCCCACCGCGACATCGACAAGCATTCGCGCGACTCATAGGGTTGCAGCCTGACGCTCCTTCGGGGGCGGCTGGGAATGCGTCGATCGGCTGCTGGGCATAGGCCGCTGATAGCCTTTTCAACCCACGCCGGGCAACGGAGCGATGCTCCCGAGGCCCGGCATCGCTCATTTTTCATATAGAGGGTGGCGCAGTCGGCCGGAGGCTGACGAGTCGGGCCCCTCTTTTTGTCAGGAGGCTGTGAATGCCCGTACGGGTGGGAATTAACGGATTCGGTCGCATCGGTCGGAATGTGTTCCGCGCCGCAATGGCGCGGAACGATGCGCACGAGATCGAGTGGGTCGCCGTCAACGATCTCACCGACTGCCACACCCTGGCCCACCTGCTCAAGTACGACTCGATTCTCGGTCCCTACCCGGGCGAGATCGTCGTAGGGGACGATCAGACGATCGTCGTGGATGGGCGCGATTTGCGCGTGCTCGCAGAGCGCGACCCCGCCGCACTGCCATGGCAGTCGCTCGGAGCGGACGTGGTGATTGAGTCAACCGGCTTGTTCACCGATCGCGACAGCGCCGCCAAGCACCTCGCCGGCGGCGCCAAGAAGGTTGTGATCTCAGCGCCAGCCACCAACCCCGATGTCACAGTGGTGCTGGGCGTCAACTTCGAGCAGGCATATGACCGCGAGGCCCACGACGTCATCTCCAACGCCTCCTGCACCACCAACTGCCTTGCCCCGGTGGCGAAGGTGTTGGTTGACACGGTGGGCGTCAAGCATGGCCTGATGACCACCATTCATGCCTACACCGCCGACCAGCGGCTGCAGGATCTCCCCCATAAAGACTTGCGCCGTGCGCGTGCGGCCGCCATCAACTTGATCCCCGCCTCCACGGGCGCCGCCAAGGCGATCGGTCTCGTTGTGCCGGAGTTGCAAGGCAAGCTCCACGGCTTTGCCGTGCGTGCTCCGGTGCCAACCGGGTCGGTTGTGGACCTCACCGTCGAGTGCGCTCGTCCCACGAGCGTGGAGGAGGTCAACTCTGCGCTTGAGGCAGCCTCAGAGAGCGGGCCATTGCAAGGCCTGCTTGCCTACACCGAGGACCCAATCGTCTCGAGCGACATCGTCAACTCCCCCTATTCCTCAATCGTTGACTCGCAGCTCACCGCCGTGATTGACGGCACGATGCTGAAGGTGGTTGCCTGGTATGACAACGAGTGGGGCTATTCCAACCGGCTTGTAGACCTCGTACAGAAGGTCCTGTGAGCGCAAAGAGCTCGCTCGCTCGCTCGTGTTGCACTGAAGATGAGACGATGAACAGCCGATGGTGAGACGATGAGGAGCCTCGACCAGCTCGACGTTCACGGCAAGCGCGTGCTCGTGCGTGTGGACTTCAACGTGCCGATGACCACTGATGAGAACGGTGCTTGGGCGGTTGCGGATGACACGCGCATCGTGCAGGCGCTGCCCACGATCGAAGAGCTCCGCGAACGTGGAGCAAAGCTCGTGCTCGTCTCCCATCTCGGCCGACCCGAGGGCCGACCCGAGGCCGACCTGTCGCTTGCCCCGGTGGTGGAGCGCCTGCGCGAGCTCAGCGGGGCGCAGGTGACGCTTGCTCCCGAAGTGGTTGGGCCGCGCGTGCGTGCACTGGCGGAGGTGCTTAAGGAAGGCGAGATCCTGGTGCTCGAGAACGTGCGCTTCATGCCCGGTGAGACCGCCAACGACCCTGAGCTCGCCCGTGCTCTGGCAGAGCTTGGCGAGATCTATGTCAACGACGCTTTCGGCGCAGCACATCGCGCCCACGCCAGCACCACCGGTGTGGCGCAGCTGTTGCCTTCTGCAGCCGGGCGTCTGCTCGAACGCGAGGTGAACACGCTTGGCGGCATCCTCGAGAGTCCCGAGCGGCCGCTGGTGGCTGTGATCGGCGGGGCGAAGGTGGCGGACAAGATCGGCGTGATCGAGCGCTTCCTGGCTCTCGCTGACGTGGTCATCATCGGAGGGGCGATGTGCTTCCCGTTTCTTGCCGCCCAGGGTCACGAGGTTGGCAAATCGCTGTGCGACGCAGACGACGTGGAGCACGCTCGCCGCGTGCTTGCGCAGGCAGCGCTTGCGGGACAGGCGCGCTTGGAGCTGCCCACCGATCTCGTGATCGGCGAGCGGCTCGCCGAGAGCGCTGAGCATCGCGTGCTGGATGGTCTCGAGGTGCCCGATGATTGGATGGGTCTGGATATCGGGCCGGCTACAGCCAAGCGCTATGCAAGTGAGATATCGCTTGCCGGCACCGTCTTCTGGAACGGTCCGATGGGAGCTTTCGAGCTGGAGCCATTCGCCGCCGGCACGCGCACGGTGGCGCAGGCCGTCGCCGCCGCTCACGGAGTCACGGTTGTTGGCGGGGGCGACTCAGCAGCTGCCCTTGCCCGCTTTGGGTTGGAGGGCACCGTCAACCATCTCTCCACCGGCGGGGGCGCCACGCTCGAGCTGGTTGAGGGTCGCACGCTCCCCGGAGTGCATGCCCTCGATGGCGCCCGGATTGCGTGATGGCTGCTGAGCGCACCCCGATGATTGCGGGCAACTGGAAGATGTACAAGACCGAGGCGCAGGCCGAGGAGTACATCCAGGGACTGCTCCCACGGGTGTCCTCGGTCAGCGGGGTGGACATCGCTGTATGTGTGCCGTTCACCGATTTGCGCGCCATGGTGGACAGCGCGCGCGGCTCACGCGTGGAGGTGTACGCGCAGAACATGCACCACGAGCCCGAGGGAGCCTTCACCGGAGAGGTGTCCGCGCTGATGCTCTCAGAGCTTGACGTTGGCGGCGTGGTGCTCGGCCATTCCGAGCGCCGTGAGCTGTTCGGTGAGACCGATAAGGCGCTTGCGCTGAAGACCGCTGCAGCGCTCGTGGCCGGGCTTGCGCCGATACTGTGCGTGGGGGAGACCGAGTCCGAGCGCGATGGGGGAGACACCGAGCGCAAGCTTCGCCACCAGATTGGCGAGGATCTGGCGGGCGTCCCCGACGAGCGACTCGCCGATGTAGTGATCGCCTACGAGCCGATCTGGGCGATCGGCACTGGTCGGGTAGCCACGCCCGAGCAGGCCCAAGACGCGATTGCGTTCGTCAGAGCGCTCGTGGGCGGACGCTCGCCTGAGGCGGCCGAGCGGGTGCGCATCCTCTACGGCGGCTCGGTGAAGCCCGAGAACGCCAGTGAGCTGCTTGCGCTACCGGATGTCGATGGCGCACTCGTCGGCGGCGCTTCACTGGATCCCGTGTCGTTCAGCGAGATCGTGGCCGCCGCTCAGTCATGAACGCGCCGGGCTGGCCCACCGGCTCCGCCGGCGGAGCCGATCGGTCGCGAGCGGCGCCTGCGCCGTGTGTTTGCCTCGTGGTGCTCGACGGCTGGGGTCTCGCCCCCTCCGGTCAAGGAAACGCGGTGTCGCTTGCCAACACGCCCGTTTTCGACGAGCTCTGGACAACCTATCCGCACACAACCCTCACAGCCTGTGGCGCCGCCGTGGGCTTGCCTGAAGGACAGATGGGCAACTCTGAGGTCGGTCACCTCAACCTCGGCGCAGGCGCTGTTGTCAAGCAAGATCTCGTGCGCATAGGCGATGCGATCGCCGATGGGTCGCTAGCGCAAAATGGCGTGCTGCGTGCTGCCTTCGCGAGCGTCGAGTCGGCGGGCGTGGAGGGCAAGTTGGAGGGTGGGAATGGAGGATTTGGGGGCGTGCAACCGTCAACCCAGAGCTCAGTTGGTCTGCCTCCACGCATCCACCTGCTCGGGCTCGTATCCGACGGCGGGGTGCACTCCTCGCTCGAGCACCTGCAGGCGCTGATTGCGCTCGCGGGGGAGATCGCGCCGTCGGCCGACGTGGTCGTGCACGCGTTCACAGATGGGCGCGACACGCTCCCACACGCTGGCGCTGGCTATCTCTCTGAGCTCGATCGTACGGCCGAAGCTCGCATAGGCTCAGTGATTGGACGCTACTGGGCGATGGACCGCGACCGCCGCTGGGATCGCACGCAGCGCGCCTACGACATGCTCGTCCACGGCGGCGCCTCATACCAAGCGGCCTCAGGCGAGCAGGCTGTGCGCGATGCATATGAGCGGGGGGAGACCGACGAGTTCATCGAGCCCACGCTAGTCGGCGCAGAGGCCCGCATCCGGTCCGGTGACAGCGTGCTGTGCTTCAACTTCCGTCCCGACCGCATGCGCGAGATAGTCAGGGCACTCGCCGAGCCAGGCTTCGGCGAGGACGCCGAGGAGCTGCCCGGCTGGGAGGGGCGCGGTGGAGCCTCGCCGGTCAGCCGCCTGGCGACCCTCACCGAGTACGAGGAGGGCTGGCCATATCCGGTGGCGTTTGCCCCTCAACGCCCGCAGATCACGCTGTCGGAGGTGATATCGCGAAGTGGCGCCCGGCAGCTGCACGTGGCCGAGACCGAGAAGTATCCGCACGTCACCTATTTCTTCAACGGCGGCGAGGAGACTCCCTATAGCGGTGAGCGGCGCGAGCTTGTCGCCTCACCGCGTGACGTGCCTACCTACGACCACAAGCCCGAGATGAGCGCACGTGAGGCCGCTGCCGCGTTCGTCGGCGCTTGGAGCGAGGATGGGGTGGATGGGTTTCGATTCGCAGTGATCAACTTCGCCAACGCCGACATGGTCGGCCACACGGGCGTGATCCCCGCCGCTGTGGCAGCGATCGAAACGGTCGACGAGTGCCTCGCGCTGGTTGTCGAGGCCGTCCAGGAGCGTGGCGGGGTGTGTGTTGTAACCGCCGACCATGGCAATGCCGACCACATGCTCGAGCCCGACGGCAGCCCCAATACCGCCCACTCGCTCAACCCGGTGCCGCTGATCGTGACTGCGTCTGACCTTCAGCTGCGCGCGCAGGACGGTATCCTCGCCGACGTTGCACCGACGGTGCTCGACCTGCTTGCGATTCCCCAGCCACCCCAGATGACCGGAAAGTCGCTGATCGAGAGCTGAAGGCTCCCCGGCGCCCGAGAAGGAGACACGATGGACCCTGACATTCCTCCTCCTATTGCCGAGAGCGGCCGTAGTAGAGGGCGTTCGCGCCTACTGCTCGGCGTGGCGTTCGTCGGCGCCGGTATCAACCACTTCGTGATACCTCACACCTACGAGGGGATTGTGCCGCCGAGCATGAAGGATCGTGCTCGCAGCCTTGTTTTGCTCAGTGGTGTGGCCGAGGTGGCAGGTGGCCTTGGGGTGCTGCTGCCGTGGACCCGCCGTCCTGCAGGGCTCGGCCTGGTTGCACTGTTGGCGGCGGTGTTCCCCGCGAACCTGTACATGGCGCGCAAGCCCGAGCACTTCAGCAAGATCCCACGTTGGGCGCTCTACGCACGGCTGCCGTTGCAGCCTTTGATGATGTGGTGGGCCTGGACGGCCACCAGGAGCTGACCTGAAGTCGCTTGCAGGGGCTCAGTTGACAGGGATTCTCACCCCCGAGACTGCTATGTTCGATTCAGCACGCAGCTAGTATCGATTGCCATCATGTCCACCGCAACAGCCACAGCAACGGTTCTGAAGCTCGCCCCGGGAGAGGAGCAGAGCCTCGGAGTACAGGACAGCCTCAGCGAGTCGGAGCTGCGCGCCTGGCGCGGCCTGTTGCGCGCTCATGCTTCGCTTGCCAAGCGCCTTGAGGGCCGGCTCGAGCGCGAGCATGGGTTGCAGCTCAGCTCCTATGAGGTGCTTCAGCACTTGGTGGACGCCCCTGCGGGGCGCATGAGGATGTGCGATCTAGCCGAGCAGGCCCAGCTCTCCCGCAGCGGCCTCACGCGCCTGGTTGACCGTCTCGAGCGCGACGAGCTGCTTGGGCGCTGCACCTGCGAACACGACGCCCGCGGCGCCTACGCTTGCCTCACCGACCAGGGCCGCGAGCGACTTTCCGCCGCGCGTGGCACCCACCGAGCAGTAGTACGCGAGCATTTCCTCTCGCACTTCTCAGAGCCCGAGCTCGAGACGCTCGGCAAGATGTGGGATCGGATCACAGCCGGTTGCTGTGCATCCTCAGCCAAGCCGGCGCCTCACAGCGACATTCCAGTTCAGCAGGGCGCAGCGGTCTAGCTCAGCTGGAGGACTCCCGCTCGCTGGCGCCTTCGACGCTCTCGCCGGGCTTGGCGGACAGCTCCGTATGGCTGCGGTGGCGCCGGTGGGCGATCACGAAGCCCACTACCACCACCAGCACCGCGAAGAGCCCGAACAGGCCGAATGTCTGGATCGCGTTGCCAGCTGCATGGCCGAGGAAGTATGCGAGCAGGCCGATGGCTGTAGCCCAGCAGATCCCCCCCAATGCGTTCCACAGGAAGAACGAGCGCCAGCGCATGTGGGTAGCGCCCGCCAGCCACGAAGCCCACACGCGCAAGCCCAGCACGAAGCGACCGAAGAAGACGGCCTTCGGCCCGTGTCGTTCGAAGAACGGTTCTCCAGTGGTGAGCACCTGCAGACGCTGAGCGTGGAAGGCGCCTGGGCGCTCTAGCAGCCAGCGCCCACCCTTGCGTCCTATCTGATAGCCGATGTTGTCACCCACGATCGCCGCCGTCGCCGCAATTGGGATCACCAGCTCGATCTGCAGAGTGCCTCCACTGGCCAGCACGCTTGCGGCTATCAAAGCTGTCTCACCGGGCACGGGCACCCCGCCAGACTCGGCCATCACGGCTAGGAACAGCAGCAAGTACCCGGTGTGACCGAAGTCGATGATGGAGGCGAGCGCTGTCATGTCGATCTAGCTGGTCTCTGGCACGAATGTGGTCTGGGCGGTCGGCTTCTAGGATGCCGCGTTGGTGGCCCTAACTATCGAAGCGCGCGACGGCGCCACATATGCCCGCGCCGGACGGCTACGCACCGCGCATGGCGATGTTCGCACACCCGCCTTCACCCCGCTCGCCACGAAGGCCACAGTCAAGGGCATGTTGCCCTCCGAGGTGAAGGCGCTCGGCTACGACATGGTGCTCGGCAACACCTTCCACCTGATGCTCAACCCCGGTGCTGAGCTGATCGAGCAATTCGGGGGACTGCATGGCTTCATGGACTGGGACGGGCCGATCATCACCGACTCCGGTGGCTTCCAGGTGTTCTCGATGGGGCACGGCACGATCGCCGATGAGATCAAGTCTCGCCAAGCCGGAGCGCGCCACGGCGAGGGGAGGAGACGCGACGGCGCCATCCTCTCGATAGAGGAGGAGGGCGTGCGCTTCCGCTCCTACGTGGATGGGTCCGAGCGCTTCCTCTCCCCAGAGGGCTCGATGGCGGTGCAAGCATCGCTCAACTCGGATATTGCGCTGGTGTTCGACGAGTGCACCCCCTTTCACGTCGACCGCAGCTACACCGAGCGCTCCACCGAGCGCACCCATCGCTGGCTCGAGCGCTGCCTGCGCTGGCATGCTGAGCATGGGCCCTCCGATCAGCTCGTCTACGGCATCGTGCAGGGTGGGGTCTATGAGGACATGCGCCGTGCCTCCGCCCGCACAGTTGCCGACAGCGGCTGCGATGGCGTTGCCATCGGAGGCTCGCTCGGCGCCGAGAAGGCGCAGATGTACGAGGTCGTCGGCTACGCCATGGCGGAGCTCGGGAGCGAGCGCGAGCAACTCCCGCGCCACCTGCTCGGGATCGGCGACGTGGACGACCTGATCCGCGGTGTGGAGCTCGGGATCGACACGTTCGACTGTGCGATGCCCACGCGCCTCGGACGCCATGGAAGCGCGCTCGTGCCCGAGCCGCAGCACCGCTGGCGGGTGGACCTCACCAAAAGCGTGTGGCGAGCCTCGCAGGAGCCGCTGATGGATGGATGCGCTTGTCACGCCTGCACGCGCGGGCTCTCACGCGCCTACCTCTCCTATCTGGTGCGCTCCGGCGAGCTCACCGGGATGCGTCTGCTGAGCGAACACAACCTCGCGTTCATCGCGCGGTTGATGGGCGACCTGCGCCAGGCGATCCTTGACGGACAGCTCTCAGAGGTGGCAGCTAGGCTGCGAGGTGAGTGAGGGCTCCCGAAAGGCCTGTGCAAGCGTGCCTTTCGCTTTCTAGGGCTCGCTCGCTCGGCTACTTCGTGTTTTCGTTGACGAGCTGCTTCAGCGCTTCGGCGGATTCCTGAGCGTCGTTGTAGACGACGTTGCGCAAGGTGATCTTCGTGGGCGCAGGCGCGCTCAAAACCACAATCGCGGCAATCACGCCGCCGAGCGCAAGCAGCGCAAGCAATGCGATCATGAGGCGGCTGGTTCCTGAGCGGCGGCGGGGCGAGGTGGTCGCCACCACTGGCGGGGCGGCGCGTGCGGGTCCGCGACGTGGCTGGCGCGGAACCACTGCGTCCCGTCCTCTCGAGCTTCCCTGGGCGCGGGTGGCGCTTGTGAGCACGCTCGTCGCCTCGGTGGCCCTGGCGGTACCGCGCGAGGCCGAGCGTGGCTCGGCGGGGGAGATGCCATGTGCGCCATCGTTGATTGCGCGTCCCATCTCGCGGGCGCTCTCGTAGCGCTCGCTCGGATTGAGCGCGAGCGCGAGCGCCACGGCCTCGGCGAGCTCAGGTGTGACTGCAGCTACAAGCGAGTCGAGCATCTGCGGCTCTTCTTGCTGTTGTTTGAGTGCGAGCTCCGTGAGCGAGGCCGCCTCATACGGCAGGCGACCGGAGATCAGCTGGTAGGTGACCACGCCGAGCGCATACAGGTCGGCACGTGGTCCAGCCTCCTCGCCGCGCGCCTGCTCTGGCGCCAGATAGGCGGCGGTGCCGAGCACTGAGCCGACCTGGGTGATGCTCGATTGCTCAGTGGCCTTGGCGATGCCGAAGTCGGCGAGCTTCACCTCACCGTCGCGAGAGCGCAGCAAATTGCCTGGCTTGACGTCACGGTGCACCACGCCATGGCGGTGCGCATAGTGCAGGCCCTCGCAAGCCTGTTCGATGATCGCCACCGCTTCGTCGACCTCAACCCAGCCGTCGTCGCGCAAGATCTCCGCGCAGGAGGAGCCCTCGATGTACTCCATCACGATGAAGTACTGCCCGGTGCGCTCGTCCTGGCCGGAGTCGAACACTTGCACGATGTTGGGATGAATCAGGCGTGCAGCAGCTTGGGCCTCGCGCTGGAAGCGCGACACGAAAGTTGGATCCTCGGCAAGGTGCTCGGCGAGCAGCTTGACCGCCACCCGACGCTCCAGGCGCTTGTCAAACGCCAGGTGCACAGTTGACATGCCCCCGAATCCAAGCCTGCTCTGCACTTGGTAGCGACCGGCGATCTCCAGCTCGCTCACTGGCCGTCTCCGGGGTTCGCTCCACCTGCATTGGACCCTCCATCGCCGGCGCCTTCCTGGGGGACACCGGCGCCGCGTTCGCTAGGGCTTTCGCCCGAGGCTTCCGTGCCGCCACTCTGGCTTGGAGGCGTGGTGGAGGTTGGCGTCGTCTGGGGGCTCGTGGGTGTGGTGGGCGTGGTGCTGGTTGTGGTGGTCGGCGTCGTTTCGGTGCTCGTCGTAGTTGTGGTGGTTGGCGTCGTTTCCGTGCTCGTGGTTGAGGTGGCTGTCGATGTCGTCTGGATGCACATTGCAAGTGCGCGCTTGCGCAGGTTCGAGACGCCTTCCTCAAGTCGTGCGTGCAGAGCGCCATCAATGGTGTCGGGGAGCGCGAGGAAGTCCTGTTCGGTCTTGCCAAGAGCAGATTCGGTGGCAGCGCAGTCTCCATCACCAGAGGCTGCCGCCTGGGCCACCGCTTCGAAGTCGCTCTGCAGCGGGCCCGCGTTGGCGGTGGGGATCAGACCGCTGCCGGAGCTCCCACAGGACACGAGAACGGCTGCGGCGACACCGAGCAGCGCTGCGGCAAGGAGACGGATGAGGGTTCGCATGCTCACTGACCGTACTCCAGGCGCTCGGCGAGCGAGTTCGGCAGGCGCGCCGCCCTGATGGCGGCGGCGGCGCCGGCCACGTCATAGGGGGTGCGTCGATAGGAGGCTGCATACTCGTCCAAGTCGAGCAGCAACCACGCAGCGCGAGGGTCGCCGTCGCGTGGCTGGCCCACGCTTCCTGGGTTGAGCAGCCATTCGCCTGTCGAGATGTCCAGCTGTGTGCCCTCGCGACATGGCTCTCCGGTTGCCGACTCGCCCTCGTGGCGTACGAAGGAGGATGCGACGTGCGAGTGGCCTATCAGGCAGATCCTGTGCGGTTGAAAGTCCAAGCACAGCTCAGCAAGCAACGCCGAGAGCACGTACTCCCACACCGGGTCGCGCGGACTGGCGTGGTAGAGCCCAACTGGCCCGTCCTCCCCTTGAGGTCTCAAATCGGCCAGGAACGCGAGGTTAGCCTGAGAGATCACCTCGCGAGTCCACTGCGCAGCGAGACTTGCGCCGCGGGAGAACTCATCCAACGGCAGCTCGCCGACGACCGCCATGTCGTGGTTGCCTGCAAGGCACACGGCGACATGGCGACGAGCCAGCTCCACGCACGCGTCGGGATCAGCACCGTAGCCAACGATATCCCCTAGGCACCACAGCTCTGAGGCATCGCTGTCGGCGACTGCCTCAAGAACGGCTTCGAATGCCTGCCGGTTTGAATGGATGTCCGAGACGACCGCGACCTTCATCCTCGGGGCTCGCAGATCGCGCGCTCCTCGCGGGCGCACGGTCGAGTCACTACTCGTCTGCTTCCCCGGCCTCGGCGCCACCATACTCGGGCAGGTTCTTGATGCCCTCGCGGGTGCGCCACTTCGAGTAGTTGTCCTCCATCGCGTCGATCAGCTCGCGCATGAAGCGGGGCGAGAGGTTCACACGCGATACAACCACGCCCGGAACCTCCTCGGACTCGACCTCGTGATCGACCCTCGCGAAGGTCACCGTGAACTCGTAGTCGGAGTGGCTCACGTTCGCAAAGTTCGCGTATACGCCCCCCATGATCTCGGGGGAGAGATGAATGTTTATGTGGCGCTCGGCACCTGGGTTCTCATCGTTCACAGAGCTAGTATCGCAACCTGTGCCCCGGATAGCGTTAGGGTGCGGATTGGGCATCCTGACCGGATGTCCTGGATGGAGCTGGGCAGCATCTTCATTGCCCAAGTGGGGAGGGCCACCGCCCCCCGGTCACAACGGTGCATAAGATCCTCGCCGGTGAGCCCTACTACTACTGAGACCGGCCTGCGCGAGACAGTGCTCTCGCTCTCTGGAGAGCTTGCTGGCAGCGCGAGCGCCCATCAGGCGATCACTCTCGAGCGCCCGCCGCGAGCCGACTTCGGCGACTACTCCACGAACGCGGCTCTGTTGCTCGCTCCGGCTGCGGGCGCACCGCCGCGCGAGCTTGCTCAGCAACTCGGGGATGCGCTTGCGGCTCGACTCGGAGAGCAGCTGGATCACTACGAGGTGGCGGGACCCGGTTTCCTGAACCTGTTCCTCGCAGATGGCTGGCATCGCGCAGCGCTTGCAGAGGTGCTTGCGGCCCGCGAGAGCTTCGGACGCAGTGGCGCGCCTTCCCCAGAGCGGATCATTGTCGAGTTCGTGTCCGCCAACCCCACCGGTCCGATGCACGTGGGCCACGCCCGCAACGCTGCCTACGGAGACGCGCTGGCTCGTGTTCTTGCCTTCCACGGACACCAGCTCGAGCGCGAGTTCTACGTCAACGACGCGGGCTCCCAGGTGCGCAAGCTCGGCGAGTCGCTCAGGGCTCTAGCGCGGGGAGAGGAGGTTCCCGAGGACGGTTACCGCGGCGAGTACGTCAGACCGCTCGTAGCCGAGGTGGAGCGGGAGATCGCCGCTCATGGGAGTGAGGTAGGAGCTTTGGAGACCGCGAGGAGCGAGCCTCAGGAGAGGGTTGAGCCCACCAATGCCGCAGAGCTCGACCCGAGTGAGCTGGGCGCCGCTGCGGTGCGGGTGATGGTTGGGCGCATGCAGTCCTCCTTGGGGGCTTTTCGCGTTCAGAGCTTCGACCGCTGGGCTTATGAGAGCGAGCTCCACGCGCCGCGGGAGGACTTGCTCGATGCAAACGGCAACGCCGTCAGTCCTGTCGAGCATGCGCTTGCCCTGCTTGAGGAGCGGGGGCACACCTATCGCAGCGAGGGCGCCCTGTGGTTGCGCACGACCGACTACGGGGATGACAAGGACCGTGTGCTTGTGCGCTCGAGTGGAGAGCACACTTACTTCGCTTCGGACATCGCCTACCACCAGGACAAGCGTGAGCGGGGCTTTGACCGTCAGATCGACGTGTGGGGAGCCGACCATCATGGCTACGTGGCGCGTATGAAGGCCGCATATGAGGCGCTCGGCGGTGATCCCGAGCATCTCGAGATGCTGATCATGCAGCTTGTGCATCTTCTACGGCGCGGTGAGCGCGCACAGATGTCCAAGCGCGCCGGCGAGTTCGTCACGCTCGAGGACCTGTTGCGCGAGATTGGCGTGGACGCGGCGCGCTGGTTCTTGTTGTCGCGCTCGCACGACACCACAATCGATCTCGATCTCGATCTCGCCCGCGAACAGTCAAGCGAGAACCCCGTCTACTACGTCCAATACGCGCACGCACGGACCGCCTCGATGCTCGCGAAGGCCGGTGCTGAGCGTGTGGAGCAAGCGTTGCGAAGTATCCGTGAAGACGGCGAGCCTCTAGAGCCAGCTGAGCGCACGCTCATCAAGAAGCTGCTCGCCTTCCCCGGTGAGGTGCGGGAAGCAGCCGCCCGTCGCGCACCGCACCGGATAGCGGCCTATGCGCTCGAGCTGGCGCAGCAGTTCACAGCGTTCTACCGCGACTGCCGTGTGCTCGGCGCCGAGTCCCAGGCGATCGAATCGCAAAGGCTCGCGC
>JBAPMC010000380.1:0-14405 GCA_049278415.1 Solirubrobacteraceae bacterium | reverse complement strand
CCCGCCGTCCAGGGGATAGCCGCGTAGAGGATCGTACTCGCGTCACCCTCGGTGGAGGCCGTTGGGTTGATATCGGAGTGATAGCTGCAGAAACTGCGCTTGAAATTTTCCTTCGTAACTTTTGGTTCGCCTGAGATGGCATAGTCAGAGCAATGACCTGATACCCCACCGCCATCGAGGCAAAGAGTCACACCAGGAGGAGTCAGCACGTAGAAGATCGTGTTCATTCCTGTTTGAAGCGCGTGCTGTGCGATATAGCTCTTTAGCTCTTCCTGAACCTGGGCGTCGGTGATACAGGTGACAGCATCACCCAAATGAAGTGGGGCAGGATCGATGCACGGATGGGTCGGGTAAGGGTCCGTATCGGTGTAGGCGCCACGAAAGGTAATGCTGTATCCACCGCGATGGTTGGCCTTGTCGACATACTGCGTGTCGACCGCAAAGGTGCTTATCAGCGAGCCGCTTTCAGCACCCAAATTGTGGAGGAACCCATCGATGACATGCTGCCAGTCGCTGTGATACTGGTAGCCGCTGGGGTCCCAATAAATTGCATAGACGTTGCTCGACTTCACAACCGCATTGCCTTCCGTGTTGTCGAATAGAGCTGGCTCGAAGGCCGGTGGTTCACCCACGTGGTTTGCAGGCAGTTCAACGCTACGGGGCGTCACCCCATAGGGGCGTCCTTCGAGCGTGGAGACCACCGCGAGTGCAGACGCAGCGAAGAAGCCAAGCGCTACTGCAAGCGACGCCATAAGCAAAAGCGCTCCTGTCAACGCATTCTTGCGCTGTGAGCGGGCACGGCTTGAGGGCTTAGGGCTGCTGAGCATCACGATCACCCCCACCATCGGCACCGTGCCGGCCTTTCCTTTAGCCCGCGTGGACGGATGCGAGATCTTTTGCGTGCTCTCTCCTGCCGCCCGCGCTCGGTGCGTCAATGTTCGTCTCGCTCGCCAGCGCGCATTCTGGTGGTCGGGTTGCGAGCCTTGCGCGCGGGACTGTAAGCGAGCATGCTGGTGGCAATGATCCAACGCCAACAGACATGGTGAGCGAGTCTGCCGAGCAGGCGCCGGAGTCCGGGGCGCTCAAGCACGAGGCGCTCGAGCTGTTCGCGCCACTCCCGCGCCACTACGACCGTGTGGCGGCTGTTTTGAGCTTTGGTCAAGACCCTCGCTGGCGCAGAGCGATGGTTGAGACTGTGGAAGCAGCCACCAACGAGCGGGTGCTCGACGTGGCAACTGGCACCGGGATGGTGGCGCAGGCGCTCGTGAGGCGCTATGGCTGCGAGGTGGTGGGGCTCGACCAGAGTCCGCAGATGCTTGCCGGAGCACAGGCGAGACTGACAGCCGATACAGGGCTGGCGGCGCGCGTTTCGCTGGTACGTGGCGAAGCCGAGCGCCTACCGTTCGCCAACGAGGAGTTCAACCACCTGACGTTCACCTACCTGCTGCGCTACGTGGAGGATCCAGGCGCCACGATGGCCGAGCTGGCACGAGTGGTGAAGCCAGGCGGACGCATCGCCTCGCTCGAGTTCGCCGTGCCGGGAAACATCGTATGGCGGTGGTTGTGGAGGCTCTACACTCACGTGGGGCTTCCCACGCTCGGGGGATTGGTGTCACGCGAGTGGGCCCACACGGGCAGCTTCCTGGCCCGCAGCATTCCTAGCTTTTACGAGCGTCATCCGATCTCTCAGATTGTGGAGCTTTGGGAGGAAGCTGGCATCGTGGACGTGCATGTCCGCCCAATGAGCTTGGGAGGCGGCGTGGTGATGTGGGGCACGAGGGGAGCCAATGGCAGCGCAAGACCGGCTTGAGCGCCCGGCCTTCTATGCGCTGCGCCCAGGCGGATGGCGCGATCTGCTGACACTGCTGCATCCGCCCTATACAGCCTGGCACTTGAGCTATGTAGCCATCGGCGCGGCTGTCGCGCCGCGCTTGTACGGCTACCGACTGGTGTGGACGCTGGTCGCCTTCCTGCTCGGCGTAGGGGTGGCGGCGCATGCGATGGATGAGCTGCACGGCAGGCCTCTGGGAACACGCATCTCCGATCGCATGCTCATCGCTCTCGCGGCGGTGTCGCTGGCGGCGGCGGCGGCCATCGGGGTGGTAGGCGCTGTCACCATCTCAATCGCGCTGCTGGTGTTCGTGGCAGTGGGCGTGCTGCTGGCCATCGCCTACAACTTGGAGTTGTTCGGCGGACGCATGCACTCCGATCTGTGGTTTGCCATCGGCTGGGGTGCGTTTCCGGCATTGACGGCCTTTTGGGTGCAGGCCGGCGAACTACGTGTCGAGGGGTTGCTCGTCGCTGCAGCGTGCTTGATGCTGAGTGCAGCGCAGCGGCGGTTGAGCACGCCTGTGCGGGAGCTGCGACGACGAACGGCGTCGGTGAGCGGTGAGCAACGCCTGACAAATGGCCGCATTGTGGAACTCGATGCGGCGAGAATGGCGGCGCCGATGGAGGGTGCGCTGATGGCATGCGCGCTGGGCATGGTGCTGCTCGCCGCGGGCTTGGTGGCAGCGCGACTGTAGTCGCGGGGTCGCCCCCCACAGGCTTCGAGCTCAGCTTTGGATAAGTCCAGCTCAAGCCTCACTACAGGACTGAGCAGGACACCGGTGAGATCCCGGCAGCGGTGCGGTACAACAGAGCGATGGCATCAGGCCAAACAGGGTTGGAGGGCCTCACCGTCGCGGTTACCGGGCCAACCGGAGAGATAGGCCAAGCGCTCGTCACAGCGCTCGAGCGCTCTCGCGAGGTAAGAAGCGTGCGTGGGATGGCGCGCAGGCCATTCGACCCGGCGACGCGTGGCTGGAAGAAGGTGTCCTACCAGCAAGGGGATGTTCTCGACCGCAAGGCCGTCGCGGAGCTGGTGAATGGAGCAGATGTGGTTGTGCACCTAGCCTTCATCATCATGGGGGGAGCCACTGAAAGCCGAACAGTGAATCTGGACGGATCACGTAACGTGTTCGAGGCAGTTGTGGCCGCCGGCGTCAAGCGGTTGGTGTATGCCTCGTCAGTCGCTGCGTACGGCTTCCACCATGAGAGCTCCCAACCGCTCGTCGAGGAGATCCCTGCGCGCGGTAGTGACGATCACTACTACTCGGCCCAGAAGGCGGAGGTGGAGGCGCTGCTGGGAGAGATACTCCAGGGCAGCTCAACGGAGGCCTATGTCCTTAGACCCTGCATTGTCGGGGGTCCCAACGCGCCGCTGCTAATCGACAGCTTGCCCTACACACAGGTTTCCGAGAGGCTCCCGGGGTCGGTAAGGCGCCTACTCGACGGTGTGCCCATACTCAAGCCCGTGCTGCCTGATCCGGGGGTGCCTTTTCAGCTGGTGCATCACGACGATGTGGCGAGCGCAATGCGCGCCGCCGTGCTCGATCGTGGCGCACCCGGCGTGTACAACCTCGCCGGCTCTGGCCAGCTCACCATTTCCGAGCTGGCCCACGAGCTCGACTGGTACTCGGTTCCCATACCCGAGCTGGCTGTGGATGCTGTGGCAGAGATTGTCGGCCGCCTGGGCTTCCTCCCCGCAGAGGCCCAGTGGGTGAGCGCCTTTCGCGAGCCGGTGATCATGTCCACCATCAAGGCACGACGCGAGCTTCGCTGGCGCCCTAAGCACAGCGCCCTGCAAACGCTGCGTGAAACAATCGCAGCAAGGCGCTAGTCACCAATTTATTATCGAATGATCCGACTGAGTCGGAGCAGGTTGTTCCTCTCAGATCAATTTAGGACTAGATGAACAGCCTGGATCAAGCGTAACGACCGCTTTGGCCGGCCACACTCGGCTGAAGTGATCGCCGCGCACGGTGATCAGATCCAGCCAGCTGCCGTTCCATTCGCCGGTCGTACTCTTGCTCCAATATCCACAGCCGGATCTTGCCCTCAACCGATCTTGCTTGCTCTCGGGTCATGTCGGCAATGTTGGCGAGCAATGACCATCTGCACCTTGGACGCACGTCCCAAATCGGCTGCTTCCTTCTTGGCAGCCTGTCCAAGCAACCTTGCAGACGAGTATCCTGGACCGCTATGAGGCGCTCAAGATGACTGACATCGGCGACGGTCCTTTCCACAAGGGTCAGCGCGTTTGGGTAATGCAAGGCGATGGCTCGCAGCGGGCTGCCGAGTACGTCGGCGAGGGCGAGATGAGCGCATGGTTTGGAGGATCGCCCACGGTCATCGTTGTCTACCCCGACACGCACTCTGGTGCAGCAGTCGAGGTCGATCGCATCATTCCAAGAGAGGCCTAGCTTCCGCTGCGCCTCCTCTTACCGGGTGCGCTCAGGGCCGACGCGATAGACAGCGCCGGCGGTGTCATCTGTCACATACAGCGCTCCATCCGGACCTGGGACTGCGTCGGCCGGACGTCCCCAGCGAGCACCAGATGATTCCTGGAAGCCTCCTACAAGTGTGACGGCTTCTCCCAGGGTGCGCCCTTTGCTCCGCCAGGGAAGCCAGAGCACCGCGGGTGATCGGGGCGGAGTGCGATCCCATGATCCATGCACAGCCACAACTGCGCCGCCAGACCAAGGAGCGGCGATCTTTGTCCTCTCCAGAAAATGGAAGCCCAGAGGCGCGCTGTGCGCAGGCAGTCCTCGCTGGATCGGAGCCAGGGTGGCGCAATTGAGCGCACTTCCGTCGGGATTTGTCTGCGCGTCCGCATCGAAGGGGAGGTTGGCGTATTGCAGCGCAGTGGAGGGATCGCCAGGCGCCACGTCGGGATCGGGGTCGCAGAACGGCCAGCCGAGGTTACGCCCCGCAGTCAACCGCGCGACCTCGTCCGGGACGTGTTCGTCTACATAGGCCTCGATCACCTTGCCGTAGGCTTCAGTCTGTTCCCCATAGGAACGATGGAAAGGGTAGGCAACTTCGTCGCGCTCGTTGACTGCTGTCCACAGCGAGCCGTCCGGCGCGAACGACAGCCCCTCCCCGTTGCGCACACCGCTGGCAAATACGCGCATGTGGGTACCATTCGGACTGTAGGCGAGGATCGTGGCGCGTGGAGGAGATTCGCCCGCTTGCGGGCGAGTTGCGTTTGAGGCGCTGCCAACCGTCACATAGATCGTGTGGTCAGGCCCAATGGCGAGGCTCTTAGCGCGATGAACGTCGTCCCCCGTGGAATCGGTGTCGGGCAGCCCGCGTACCACAACCGTGCGGACACCCAAGTCCCCGTTCGGCTTCCACACGTAGCGATCGATCTGGTTGGTCTCAGCGATATAGAGAAACCGAATGCCTTTGAGAGTGTCAAACGCCATGCCCTGAGGTCCTGCGAGCCCAGACACGAGCACCCTCTGGCTTGCAGCGGTCATCCCTCTCCCTGGAGTTAGCTCTACTACTTGGCCGGAGTCAGACGCGCTGATCAGCAGATCGCGCTTGGGCGTCCAGACGGCAAAGCGTGCGTCGGAAACCCGCGCCCACACTTCCACATTCCAACCCGAGGGAACAATGAGCCTGCGCGGCACGTTGAAAGGTGCGGCGCCGTTGCTCGGCGCCACCTTCAGTGTCACCGGTGCAAGCCTTGCAGGATAGGCGGTGTGAGAGTCAGGAGGGAGACGGTGGTGGCTAGCCGTGCCCGCAGTCCTCGAGCTGCGCTTTTGCCCACCCGTACCGGCAGCTTCCACGACCGACCCGGACCCACACGCCGCCAGCAGTATGCCGGTGAGCGCAATAGGCGCCACCAATCGCGCGAAAGCGAGAGTAGGAGGACCACAGTACGTGCGGATGCCCGAGCCCATCGGTGTGTGCATCGCTTTCCATTTCAGCACACGATCTGCCCAGGACGATCGGCATCTGAGGACTTCAACTCCACGGGAATCGCTATATCGGGGGGATCGGGAACACAATCGGGGTGCAGGATGTGCGCGAGCATCTCCAAACCGTCGATCAGTCGTGGACCGGGGCGCGAGAAGTAGGCAGAGGCGTTTACAGCCACAACCTGGTCGGCTGCCAGGGCAGCCAGCTCTCCCCTGTAAGCAAGAGCCTCGGCGTGCGCACGGGGAGCGTCATAGCCACAGGGCATAACCACAACAATCTCGGGCCTTGCGGCGACAATCGCCTCCCAAGACACCGTGGTGGAGGGGGCGCCGGGCGCACCCAGCAGGTCGTGTCCCCCAGCTAGCTCTATGAGCTCGGGAGTCCAATGACCGGCGAGGTAAACAGGGTCAAGCCACTCAAGCGCCACCACGAGCGGGCGCGGACGCCCGCTCACCGCAAGCCTTATGCGCTCGATGCGAGCGGTCGCCTCGCTCACCAGTTCAGCCCCTCGCGCGCTGCAATCGGTCGCCTCGGCGAGCGTGCGAACGTCCTCCAAAGTCTCAGCCAGAGTGTGCGGATCGAGCGAGACGACCCTAGGGCGGGAGGGCAACATCTCAGCAAGCTCCGCCACCTCGGTGTAGGACACCGCGCACACGGGGCACAACGCCTGTGTAACGATCAGCTCAGGGCTGAGCGCAGCGAGCGCTTCCCGGTCAAGCTCATAGATAGCCTCACCGCGCAACGTACGCTCACGCACAGCCGCGTCAATCTCTGCAGCATTTAGGCCGGCAGGCAGTACGTCGCGCGTGACTCGCTTGACCGCTTGGGCCTCAGGTGGGTAATCGCACTCGTGCGTAACTGCAACCACTTCCGAGCCAAGCTCGAGCGCGAAGAGCAGCTCAGTGGCATGAGGAACGAGGCTGACGATACGCACGGAGATGACTCTACGCCCAATGCGACGGATGAGGCTCAGGCGGAATCGTAGTTGTCGCACGTAGCATTTCGCTCTAGATGCGGCTGGTCTACTGGTTGGGTGCGTTTATTCCTGTTGCGCTTGCGTTGCATTTCGCAAGTGCGGCCCCTACGCTGATCTTTGCGGCGTCGGCCATTGGCGTTGTGCCGACCGCGGCGCTGATGGGAGAGGCGACCGAGCAACTCGCCGCGCGTGCAGGGCCCGGAATCGGTGGCTTGGTGAACGTCACTTTTGGTAACGCGCCTGAGTTGATCATTGCGATATTTGCGCTCGCTGACGGGTTGCAGGAGATCGTCAAGGCCTCGATAGTGGGCTCGGTTGTGGGCAACGCGCTTCTCGTCTTGGGAGCCGCAATGCTGGCCGGCGGCTGGAAACGCACCCGCCAAACCTTCGATCGCACGGCCGCGCAGGCTCAGTCCGGGATGCTGCTCGTAACTGTGGTGGCGCTCGTACTGCCTGCCGTTCTACAGCTCTCTCGGAATGGGAGCCTGCCGAGGGTTGGCGGGATACGCCACTTGTTCGGAGCCGACCTCAATCATGTCTCTTTGGCGGTTGCTCTGGTCCTCATAACAACGTATCTTGCGGGTCTCGTCTTTTCGCTACAGACACACCGCGATCTCTTCAACCCTGCACAACAGGGGAATGACGCAACGGGCGCGTGGTCGCTGCGCAGGTCGGTTTGCGTACTCGCGATCGCAGGAGTGACCGTCGCCGTGATGAGCGATCTCCTGGTGGGCTCCATCGAGCAAGCCTCACGCGATGTCGGCCTCTCACAGTTCTTTGTTGGTGCTTTCGTCGTCGCGGTGGTCGGCAACGCTGCCGAGCACTACGTGGCAATCCTCGCAGCCACCAAAGACAAGATGGATCTCGCTGTCAATATCGCAATCGGCTCGAGTGCCCAGATTGGGCTGTTCGTAGCGCCCGTGCTGGTGATTCTGTCGTTCCTGTTCGGGCCATCGCCAATGGCGTTGGTCTTCAACGGGTACGAGCTCGCTGCGCTCTTGTCGGCCGCACTGATCGTGCCCATCCTCGTCTCAGACGGCGAGTCCACTTGGTTTGAGGGTTTCCAGTTGATCGCTCTCTACACCGTCTTGGGGATCGTCTTCTACTTCGCGTGACAAACGGCCCGTCCCCTTGCCACCAGTCTCATCAGTTAGCAGAAAGGTACAGGCGAGTCGCAGCGCACAGTTCGATGGCTGATCCTGGATTCGAACCAGGGACATGTGGTCGCTCGAAGTCGCTCAGGCGGCGATGCTAGGGGCCAGCACCTTGATCTGGGCCTTGTTGAGGCCAATGTTCAGCGCCATCAAGGCTCCCTCCTGCGACTGTTCAGGCACATTTGGGGGAGATCGCACGCAAAGCGCTTCCATACGGCCCAAACTCAGTAGGAGAGGATCTCCTCTAACTGCGTAGAAACCTATCTACGACGGGTGATTCGCAGTATGGGCGATCCTGGATTCGAACCAGGGACCTCTTCCTTATCAGAGAAGCGCTCTAACCAACTGAGCTAATCGCCCGCGGTCGCCGATTCTAGCGTCCACCCGCAGCGCACGCAGACCGTCACCCAGCGTCAGCGGGTCGCAGCCTACGCGCGAGCGCGAGCGCTTCCTCCGGGCTCGCGAATGACAACTCTGCGCGGTAGCAGCCCTTCTCCACCCGAACCCGCACCTCGGCCCCAAACGCCCCTTCTAGCGTGGATGCGATTGTGGCTGCAGCCTGCTGCTGGTCGGGATGCATACCCGGCTTAGCGCGTAGCGGACGCTTCTTCTTATCTGCGTCCTCGGCCTTGTTTGCCTCTCTGGCACGTGCTTCCACCGTACGCACCGACCAGCCCTCGCGTGCCGCGTCTCGCCCAAGGCGCCGGCGAGCAACATGATCGTCTGCAAGCAGCAACGCTCGCCCATGCCCCTCGCTGAGATGCCCTTGCTCGAGCATCTCGATCGCCTCGTCCGGCAGGTCCAGCAACCGCAGCAGGTTCGACACGGCGACACGGCTGCGCCCAACGCGGCGGCCGACTTCCTCGCGCTTCAACCCAAGCTCCTCGACGAGCGCTGCGCATGCACGAGCCTCCTCGATCGGGTTGAGATCCTCGCGGGCCATGTTCTCTATCAACGCCAGCTCGAGTGTGGCCGCGTCGTCGCGAGGGCGTATAAGCGCTGGGATCTCAGTCAATCCCGCAATCTGAGCCGCTCGCCAGCGACGCTCGCCAGCGACGAGCTCATACGTACCCCCCGGCTTGGGCCTCACTAGCACTGGCTGGAGCACTCCGCGCTCTCCCCATGATCCGGCGAGTGCATTGAGCGCCTCATCATCGAAGTGCCTGCGCGGCTGGTTGGGGTTCGCCACAATCAGCTCCACCGGCAACTCGCGCAGCTCATCCGCCGTCTGGGGCTCACCCGAGACGCTCAGGATCGCCTCGAGCCCACGACCCATCCCTCGCTTTGGCCTAGCCACGCGCCGCCACCTCCTTCGCCAACTCGAAATATGCCGCAGCTCCCGCACTGTGAGGGTCGTGGTGGGTCACCGGCAACCCATAGCTCGGGGCCTCCCCAACTCTCACGTTGCGCGGTATCACCGTGTCAAACACAAGATCAGCAAAGTGCTCGCGCACCTCTCGCTCCACGTCGCGACCTAGCCTCGTTCTGTTGTCGTGCATGGTGAGCAACATCCCCGCAACGGTCAATCTAGGGTTGAGCTCGCGCTGCACAAGCCCAAGTGTCTCCAGGAGACCCGCAAGGCCCTCGAGCGCGAAGTACTCGGTCTGAACCGGCACAATCACTCGGTCGGCGGCCACAAGAGCGCTCACCGTCAGTGGGCCAAGCGAGGGAGGGCAGTCGAGCACGATGTACTCGAAGTGATCCCTGATTGGCGCGAGCGCCTTGCGAATCTCCTGCTCAAAGGCGTCGATGCGCGGCAACTCGATATTCGCGCCCGCCAATCCTGGGCTGGCCGGAAGCACCCTAAGTTTCTCCACGGAACTATCAACGACCGCCTCTGCTGCCGTGCTCTCGCCCGATAGAACCTCATATAGCCCTGGCACCTGCGAACGCGGCAAGCCCAGCCCAACGGTCGCGTTTGCCTGAGGGTCAACGTCAACAAGCAGCGTCTCGTAGCCCGCCTCGGCGATACATGCGGCCACATTGACCGCTGTTGTCGTCTTGCCCACGCCTCCCTTCTGGTTGGCGATCGCGTAAACCTTTCCCATGGTCGTCGGCACGCTAGCGGCGATCGCGGTCAAGTGAGGTCTCGGCGTCCATGTGATTGACGGTCAGTCTCGGCCATGTCTCGATTCTCACGTCACGAGTGGCTTCTTGCGCGCCATACCGGCGCGGCGCGGGAACCTGTCCGGCGTCTCCCGAACCTTCGAGTAAACGTGCAGATGGTGATCGCGCACACCATCGAATGGCTCCACGCGGCGGATCGACTCACACTTCAGTCCAAGCAGCTCGGCCGCCTCCATCGCTACTCGCTCTTCCTCCGCGTCGCGTTGCCCTCGCCAGTCCACGAGCACTCCCCCAAGACGCAAGAGCGGCGCGGCATACTCGAGCACGATCAGCTGAGGGGCCAGGGCGCGGGCCAGGGCGAGGTCGTGGGCTCCGATGCCCTCAGGCCACTCCTCAACGCGTGCGCAGACCGACTCGGCATTCTCAATGCCGGCATCGATCTTGGCGCCGTCGATGAACGCGCACTTGCGTGCTTGGCTCTCCACGAGCTTGACCTCGCTGCGCGGAAGCGCCACAGCGAGCGGTAGGCCGGGGAATCCAGCTCCTGAGCCAACATCGACAATAATTTTGGCCTCACGCACTACCTCGAGCTCGAGCGCCACAAGGGAGTCAGCCAGGTGCACATCCAAGATGCGGGCGGGCTCGCGCACCGTCGTTGGCGCGAGCTCATCGATTGCGAGACGTGTAAGCAATGCGCCCAACTGGGCGCCCTGCTCCTCCGTTAGGCCATAACGCGCAGCGAGCGGCCCAACTGTGGCAGGTCTTTCAGGTTTCACGTGAAACGTCGAGGGGACTAGCTTGCGTGACCCGTCTGCAGTCAACCGTCAGCAGCTCGCGTTTCACGTGAAACGCTCCAGCTGCACTCAAGCCTCGCTTGGCTCCACAACCAGATAACGCTCAGGCTCCTCGCCCTCGCTGTGGGTCTTGACATCGCCCCGCTCGCGCAGGTACTCGTGGACGATGCGCCGCTCGGACGCGGGCATCGGGTCAAGCTCAACCGCATCCCCCGAGCGCAGCGACTCCTCAGCGGCGTCTAGGGCGATCGAGCAGAGCGTCTCCGCGCGACGCTCACGATAGCCGTCAGCATCGACCACTATGCGTGCATCCGGCGAGCCGCCGTGAAAGACGATCCGCTGCGCCAAGTGCTGGACTGCGTCGATTGTCTGTCCTCTGCGACCAATGAACAGACCGACGTCCCCACCCTCCACTGATCCAGTCAGCACGCCATCAGACTGCTCGATTCGTACGTCCACGTCGAGACCAAGGCTGTCCACGATCTCCTCGAGCAGCTCTTGCAGAATCGTGGCCGGATCCTCCTGCTCATCCCGTAGCTCATCAGCTTGGCTCATCGTCGTCTCCCCGAGCGCTTCTTCTTCTTACGAGGAGGTGGAGGCGGCGCACTCCCGCCAACAGCTCCTGCAAGTGCTGGCTCTCCCGGCGCCATTCCCGATGACTCCGCCTTGCCGTTCGAAGAGGCCTTCCCGCCCAAAACACTTCCCTTACTGGCCGAGACGGTGGGTGGGGGACCAATACGGCGGCGCACGAAGTAGCCCTGGCCAACGGTCCACAGGTTTGTGGTAATCCAGTAGACCAATAGGCCAGCGGGATATTTGTAGAGAATGATCACGAAGAACAGCGGCAGCAGCATCATCAGGCGTCGCTGATTGGGGTCGGCCGAAGCCGACATCATCATCGTGGAGGTGAGCTGCGAGCCTACGTAGAGCAGCAGCAGCACGATCAGGGCGATACCGGTGGCCTTTGCGGTGATGTCAGGTATGAACAGGAACTTGGCCGACCCAGGGGCGACCGTCTGGCAGCCGGTTTGTTCGACGTACTTGGTGGGCAGGCCGGCGAAGGTTACGACCGCGGTGTGGTGCAGCGTGTTGTAGTGGGAGACGAGTGCATGACCACAAATGTTCTTCTTGAGATCCGTGCGGAGCATGTAGAACAGCGAGATGAACACGGGTAGCTGCAGCGCCAGCGGCAGACAGGAGGCAAAGGGATTGACTTTGTGCTCCCGGTAGAAGCCCATGATCTCCTGCTGCTGGCGCTGCTTGTCCTCCTTGTACTTCTCTTGCAGTTCCTTCAGCTGCGGAGCAAGACGCTGCAGTTCTTGCATGGAGCGGAACTGCTTCAGCGTGAGTGGCACCAGCACAGCGCGTATCAACACGGTCAGCCCCACGATCGCCAGTCCCCAACTCGAACCCACAATGTGGTTGTGGATGAACACCAGGATCGACTGGAAAACGCTGATCAGCGGCGAGAACGCTTCCTCGATGATGTTGGCTGAGATGAACATTTCGTGAGCTGGTCTTAGGCCTTAGGGAGCACGCTGTGCATTGGTGGTTGGGTTGCCCGCATGCTGTTATGCGTCGTGATGATGATCGGCCCCGAACAGTCGCTGAGCCACTACTGGGTCATACCCACCGTGGCTCCACGGGTTGCACCTGAGCAAGCGCCACACAGCCAGCACGAGGCCCCTCAGTATGCCGTACTCCCGGACTGCCTGTACCGCATAGAGCGAGCACGTCGGCTCGTACTTGCAGCGCCGTGGAAGCGCGGGGGATAGCACGCGCTGGTAGGCCACCACCGGCGCCAATACTACGAAGCGAGCGGCGCGCTCCATACGAGTGCGCTCTCGCGCATCACTCGTGAGCGGGGCGCTCATGGCGTGAGCCGCTTTGCCGGTTGCTCGTCAGATCCCGCCTGCTCTCCGCCTGGCTCTGACCCACCGCCTATGCGCAAGCCCGCCTTTCCGATCAACTCCCCAAGTGCGCCATCGATCCCGCCTAGACCCTCGCGCTCGGCCAACTCACGAGCCTCCGGACGAGCAACGACAACGACGTCGTGACCACGCTCCAACTCCGTCTCTATTCCATCGAAAGCTTCGCGCAGCAGGCGCTTGACGTGATTGCGCTCGACCGCCCCGCCAATCTTCCGCGAGACGGACAGTCCAAGCCGGGGACGCTCGGCCGACTCGTTTGGGAACGAATAGAGCACGAAATGGCGGTTGGACACAGAGCGGCCCTGACGATAAACCCGCTCGAACTCCGCACTACGAGAAAGGCGTCGACCACGACGGGGGGATCGCGACATCATCGCGCGATCGTCACTACGTAGACAGGCGCTTGCGCCCCTTGCTGCGCCGCCGCTTTAGCGTAAGCCTTCCCGCACGTGTGCGCATGCGGGCGCGAAACCCGTGCGCGCGGGCTCGCTTGCGTTTCTTGGGCTGATAAGTGCGCTTCATGATGGATGTTCTCCGGCCACGCTCGTATTCCTGCCGCAACCGTGAGCAGTGGCGCCGGCGGCGACAACCGGCTTCCGCCGGGAAGCGAAGTATAAAGGCAGTCAGGCACGCTGCCTCGACGGTAGCTTCCCGGAGCTCTCAAACGCGGAATTTCTCGCCATTTGCGGTGAGGCGCGGGGCTGCGCGAGCGCGGGCTGCCAGGCTCGGATATATTCGGTCTACCGGGTTCTTCGTGGACCCCACACGAATGATTTTCGCCGCTTTCTCCCCACAAGGAGCAGGTCATCGCTGCCGTGAGCACAGAGCTTGAGCACATCTGGTCGCAGGTACGAGCTGAGCTCTCAGCCACCATCGACGAGCCCATCTATCGCATCTGGCTGGAGCCGCTACAGGCCATAGAGCTAAACGGCGAGAGCCTGACTGTTGGGGCTCCACCCCAGACATACAGATGGATAAGGGAGCGCTTCGGACGCGCCCTACAGACGAGCGTGGCCGCCGTGCTGGGCCCGGATCTCACGGTCGACATTGTCGAGTCGCGCTCCAGCGATTCCCCCAAGCAAGGCAACCCACAGTCCCACTCCACAAGCCTGCGCACAACTCCCCCGCAGCTCACTCAAGCAGCTTGGGGCAACCCTAAGCTCACGTTCGACCAGTTCGTGATCGGCGATTCAAACCGGCTCGCCCACGCTGCGGCCCTCACAGTCAGCGAGCTCCCGGCCCAGGCCTATAACCCTCTGTTCATCTGCGGCCCTCCCGGCGTGGGCAAGACTCACTTGCTTCAATCTATCGCGACTTTCATCGCGACCTACAACCCCACGCTGAATGTACGCTGCACCACAGGGGAGTCCTTTACAAACGACTTTCTAAGAGCCCTTAGCTCAAGTCGATTGGACAACTTCAAGGCGAGCTTCCGCCATGTGGACGTCCTGTTGATCGACGACATCCAGTTCCTCGAGCGCAAGATCAAGACCGAGGAAGAGTTCTTCCACACCTTCAACGCGCTCTATGACGCCGGCAGTCAGATCGTGCTCACATCAGACCGCCCACCGAGCGACCTACAAGCACTCGAAGACAGACTGCGCGAGCGCTTTCAGTCCGGGCTCGTTGCCGATATGAGCCCTCCAGATCTATCCACCCGCATGACCATCCTGCGAAAGCGAGCCCAACACGACGGCATCGAGCCTGTGGATACGCATGCACTAGAGGCTATAGC
>JBAPMC010000379.1:0-1685 GCA_049278415.1 Solirubrobacteraceae bacterium | reverse complement strand
GCGTGTGGTGGAGGCGATGGCTATGGCGGTTGGCGTCTTCTACAACGCGTGCGACCTGGTGCTCTCCCCCAGCATCGCCGCCGATGAGGCGCTCGCCTCGATTGGGATGGCGCCAGAGAAGGTGTTGCGCTGGGACCGGGGTGTGGACACCTCGCGCTTTGATCCGGCGTTGAGGGACGCCTCACTGGCAGTCGAGTGGGCTAAGGGAAGATCCGAGCAGCCCACAGACACAGGCGGCTGGGCTGTGGGCGCTGAAGACCCCGTCAACGTGCTCTACGCCGGACGCATCACGCGCGAGAAGGGATCCGAGCTGCTCGCGGACACCTTCCTGGCGGCGCGTGAGCGTGATCCGCGGCTGCGACTCGTGCTCGCCGGCGGTGGCCCCGAGCAGGAGCGTCTACGCGAGCGGGTGGGCGAGCATGCGATCTTCCTCGGCTGGCTGCACGGCGCTGAGCTCGCGAAGGCATATGCGTCGGCCGATGTGTTCCTGTTTCCAAGCGCAACAGACACGTTCGGTCAAGTGATTCTCGAGGCCCAAGCCTCCGGGACGCCGGTGCTTGCGGTCGCCGCCGGCGGGCCGCTGACGCTCGTGCAAGACCGCGTGACGGGGATGCTGTGTGAAGCTGATGCCGCACAGCTCGCGGACGCCCTCGTAGAGCTCGCCGGCTCACGGCTACTGCGCGAGCGCATCGCCAGGGCTGCGCTGAGTGCGGTACGCGAGCGCACCTGGGAGCGAGCGCTCGAGCGTCTTGCGGATGGCTACCGCCGAGCGCTCGCTGGCGCCACACGATCCTCTTTGGACTCAGATCGTCTAGCGGCATGACCCGGCGATTCACCTCCCCAAACCATCGCCCGGTGCTCGCATGACTGGGTCGCGCCGCACAATTGCCGTGGCGCTGCACGACATCGAGCCGGCGACGTTCGAGCGTTGCGCGCTGATCCGCGACTGGCTGAACGATCATGGTGTGAACCGGGTTACGCTGCTGGTGATACCCGCGCGTGACCTGCACCCTCTCGCTGAGCGCTCCCCGGAGATGGTTAGCTGGCTGTTAGAGCACGAGCACAGTGGCGATGCGATTGCACAACACGGATTCCAGCATCTGCGCTCCGCACGCTCGCGCAGCCCATTTCAGGCGCTGCGCAGCATCAGCGCAGACAGTGAAACCGAGTTCGTTGGCCTCGACGCGCTGGAGACGCGCCGTGCAGTTGACGCGGGCCGGCGCGTGCTGAAGCTCGCGGGGATCGAGCCACGTGGCTTCGTAGCGCCCGGCTATGCCTACACCCCAGCCCTACGACGGACGCTTGGCGAGCGCTTTTACTGGTGGGCTGCCCTGCTTGGCCTGCACCGAGCCCATCCCACCAGGATGGCGATCGGGGCGGGCGAGGAGCAAGCAGCCTTCGCTGCAGCTAGGCATGAAGACTCGAGAAGGGCTTTCCCGAGAAGGGCCGTCAGGGATGACCGTCGCGAGCGACTGCGACCGCCGATCGCCCTATCGAGCTCCGGCCGCTTGCGCCGCGTTCTATCGCCCGCCCTCCTGCGTGCCGGGGCATTTGTGTCCGGCTCGACATTGCGCTTGGACCTGCATCCCTCAGACCTCGATCACCCCAACCACATGCTGGCGCTCGAGTGGGTGTTGCAGCGCTCAGCTCGTACGCGCGACGCGGTTACATACGAGGAGCTTGCC
>JBAPMC010000378.1:0-7265 GCA_049278415.1 Solirubrobacteraceae bacterium | reverse complement strand
ATTGAGCACGCCACCATCTCAGAGCCAAGCGTCCCCGGCGAACCGCCCGCAGCGGGAACCCAGACGTTCTCGGTGTCGTTCACGAAGAAGGGCACCGTGAGCGGATACCTCGAAGAGAGCATCAACTTCGTAATCCAGGGATCGCCTCTGCCGTGCACCACCGGGAAGGTGCCCTTCACTGCCAAGCTCGGCTGAGAGGCGCATACGTCGAGAGGGCTCGCCTTGGAGACCAGCGAGCCCTCGGCGAACGAGAGGATACAAAGATAGGCATTGAGCGCAAGTTCGCGTAGGACGCTGCGCGGCTGTGTGCTCAGCGGGGCGAAGATCCTCGCTTGTGCAGGGCGAGTCCGGTAGCTCGAGGATCTCGGGATCGCCGGTGAGCAACACGAGCCCATTCGTAGGAGACCCTGACGCCCCTGTCCCGTCGGTCGCCCGTTCTTGGCTTCGCAGAGCGACGAACGAACGAAAATCGCCGGGGACGGAGAGGGCGGGATTCGAACCCGCGATGGAGTTTAACCCCCATACTCGCTTAGCAGGCGAGTGCCTTCAGCCACTCGGCCACCTCTCCAAGAACTTCGGGAGGCCAGTTTAGAGACTGTTGGCGTGCGCAGCACGCTCTGCCCAGTCCAGCCGTGAGCGCAAGGGCCATTGCAGCGCACTCCTCAGCCTCGGCGGCGGATGATCTCAGTGTTTGCCGCGGTGATGACGTTTGTGCTTGTGCTTCTTGGCCTTCGGGCCACGGATGATCATGATCGATGTGGTGGAGGTGTTGTTCCTCTCATCGAACGCGCGCGCGGTCAGCGTGTGCTTGCCTGGGCTGAGCAGGCGTGCGCCATACCACACCATGTGCCCACTCAACGTAGGGGTTCCGCCGTGAACGAAGAAGCTGCGGATGATGTGCCCGTCGTGGTAGAGGGAGATCTGGTAGACCCCCACGCGATCGCTGGCGCTCACCGTTATGGGCAGCGTGTTGGTGTAGCGCACGCCCGTCTTGGGACTCGTCAGTTTGATTGCCGGCCCATCTTGGCCACCGCATTGTTCGTTGAGGCGATCGCCGTTGTGGGCATAGTCGGCAAGCGCCCCATACGCAGGCTTCGGGACGAGGTTGGGGTCAAGCAGCCCGTAGCTGCCACGAGGACTGTCGAACGGTTCTGTTTCCTGTAGCCCGTACCAGATGCCTACCTGCACATAGGGGTCCTGGGCCAGGCAGTGGTAGGCCTGCAGCAGGAACGTTGCCTGCTGTTGGGGACTCACCCCGCCCGGCTTCTGGCCCGCCCACGCGCCCGAGTTGCAGATCTGGGTGGAGGTGCTCCAGCCGAGCTCGGTCATCCAGATCGGGCTGTTGTCGCCGTTGGCGAGCATCACTTCGTGCACCGTTCGGTAGCCCAAGAACGCCCAGCGGTTGATGCGCTGGTCGTCGCGGCCGTTACGCAGTATTTCGTAGGGAGAGACGTCATCGCAGATCGTGTCTGTATGCACACCCACCGCATCAAACGAGCCCTTTGCGCCGTGGGCGTAGAGCTGCGAGAGGAATTCGTAGTCGTTGCCCGTCAGCCCGCCGAGCACCACCGTCGCATTTGGATCGGCAGTCTTGACAGCGGGATAGGCTGCCTTCAACAACGCCGCGTAGGCAGCCGGATCTGGGCCGCTAGCCCACCAAAGAGAGGCGTCCTCCTCGTTCCAGATCTCCCATGCTGCAACACGACTCGCGAAGCGCTTAGCCATGGCGCCTATGAAGTGGGCATAGTCGGCAGGGTTATGTGGTGGCATCACGGGATTGGCGGAGCCCGACTCCCATTGGGGCGTGTCCACAACGTCGAGGATCACCTTGGTGCCCTTTGGCAACATCGCCAACTCCGTTTCCAGCGCACCCACCTGCGAGGCATCGAGATGTCCCGAGGTCGGTTCGAACATCGTCCATGGCACGAAGCCCCTCACCCAGCCCACGCCGAGCCCCGCCAGCTGACTCTCGTTCTGCTGTGAGAGTCCCGTTGGGCTGTTGAGCACAACCCCGGGTTCTGCGCCCTGCGCCGAAGCGACCACGAGCGAGAGCATTAGCGCCAGGGTGGCGGCTAGAACTATGGGCAGGCGAGATGACCGCACAGCTGACTGATCGACAGTGCGTCCCAAACACTCGACAGACAACCGTCCACAATCAATCGTTCGTCGATGATCAAGACGGTGGACGCCAACCTCTCGCTAGCGTCGTTTGACCCACCTCGATCAGATAGCCGTCGGGATCACGGATGTAGCAGCGTATCTCGGTCGGGTGCTGCGTCGGCGGCGTCAGGAAGTGGGCGCCCCGCGCGCTCCACTCGGCGTACACCGCTTGGATGTCTGCAACCCGGATGTTGAGGAAGCTGCTCACCTGATCCGGGTCGCGTGGCGTCTCTAGCGTGACGGTCGGCTTGTCATCCGTCGGACCTCCGCCGGCGTTGATGATGATCCAGCTGTTGGCGAGCGCGACGTACGTCACCTCGTCATTCGCCTCGCCGGAGATCACCGTCTTGCCGCCCAATACTTCGGTGTAGAAACGCCGGGAACGCTCAACATCATCTGAAACGATGAAGTGGGCCAAGACCATCTCCTCGTCGATGGTGCTCATGCTGACCTCCATTGTTGGAATTGACTCCATAGTCGCGCCGTACGCCGCGCATCGCGCCTGTATGTGTTGTTGCTCCTGTTGTTGCTCCGCGACGACAGCCTCACGATCAGTGTCCGGCGCTCTGGCCGCCGTCGATGTGCAAGACCTCTCCGGTCACGAAAGGCGCCGACTCGAGATAGAGGACTCCACCAACCACATCCTCGATCTCGCCCGCCCGACCGACGGGGTGCAACGCGCCCATCCCCGCGTAGGAGCTCTCGTCGTGACTCGGTGTTTTGATCACGCCCAGAGAAACGGCGTTTACACGTAGACCACGGGAGGCATACTCGATCGCGAGCGATTTGGTAACCGCAACGAGGCCCCCCTTGGTCAGGACGGACAGCGCGGCTGGCCGACTGCTATCCGCCTGCTCAACGAGCGTCGTCGAGACATTGACCACGTGCCCACGGCGCTGGTCGAGCATGTGTCTGATTGCTCGCGTAGTGATGTGAAAGAAACCAGCGAGGTTGACGGCGATCAGGGCGTTGAAGTCCTCGATGGTGTAGTCCGTGAAAGGCTTGCCGATGTAGATCCCAGCGTTGTTGATCAGGGTGTCGATCCGGCCAAAGCGCTCGAGCGTCTCGTCGACGACCCGCTGCGCCGTGTCGGGGTCGGCGATGTCACCTCCGACGGTCACGATGCCGGGGTCCTCAGAGGGCCCGATCGATCGAGCGGTCGCGGTCACGGCGTATCCGAGCTCACGGTACGCCCTCGTTAGACCCGCGCCGATACCCTGCGAGGCGCCGGTGATGATCGCGACCTTCTCCTTATTATGCTCAGGCGAAGGAATCATCCGACGAGGTATGTCTCGTAGGTCACGCCTGTGGCCTGCCGGCCGCCAACGCTGATAAAGACGCCCTTGTTCAGCCAGTCGAGTTGGGGAGCTGCGATGCGGCGGTGGCCCTGCGGTCTTTCGCCGAGATCCAGCGGTTGGCCGAGCGTGGCCTCCAAGCGGTAGACCCGGGCCAGGCGAGGCTCGGGAAGGCGATCACCGCTCACTGTTGGCGCCTAGCCGCTGCGGAAACGGTGGCCTGGGATACCGGATCATTGGGATGGGCTCAAGCGAGGTGACCGTGATGTTCATCCAATCGTAGAGTGGCAGAGCGCCGAGTAAACCGGCGAGCTGCGCTTCACTGTCGGCGCGGTACAGGCCGAGGGCCTTGGTCTCGCAAGCCCAGCTCACGTGAGCGTCTCACGGACGCTCCGCCCTTTGAACGAGCCCGAGCCTCACCTCGAGGCCCGCGTGCTCGCGCTCGCCGGCGAAGGAAGCATCAAAGAGTCCGCCGCCATGCTCCGACTGGATGATCGCCTGAGCCTCCCGCTCGGCGGCTGGCGGATCGACTAGCCTTCCTTAGTCGCGCTCGGAAGGGTGGCAGAGCGGTTGAATGCACCGGTCTTGAAAACCGGCAGGCGGGCGAACCTCGTCTCGGGGGTTCGAATCCCCCCCCTTCCGCCATTTGTTCGTAAATCGAAACAGGGTCGGTAGAGCGCTCGTCAGCGGCGCTCCCGGCCCTGTTTCTCGTTGGGGGCCTGTTGGCCCGGATGGCTTCGGCCTCAGCTTCGGCCTGCTCGAATAGGCCCTCGGTGAGCAGTAGCGCGTAAGGGTCGGTCAGCTCAACGCCGCTGACCTCGACGGACGTTTCGGCCTGGTCGTCGTCCCACTCAGCGGTGATGTAGAGCTTCTTGAAGAACGCTTGGTTGTAGCCCCGCTTGATTTGCTCGTTGGCGGTGCAGTAGACAGCCTGCACGTTCTCGGCCAACTCCAAGGCCAGCTCTAGGTGCGCTTGGTCGATGGTCATGCGTAGCTCCGTCTCGGCCAGCGATTCGTGGGCGGCGTCCAGTTCGGATTGCAACTGCGCCTGCTTGCGCTTGAACAGGCTGGCGGTGATGGACTTCTCCGTAAAGCGCATCTCTAGTAGCTCGTCTTGGCGATCTTCGAGCTTGGCGATGAGCTGAGTCTTGGCTCGCTGTACTTGGCGTACGGCATCTTGGCTGACCTTGGCTAGGGCGCGAATGGCAGCCTTGCCACGAGCAACACGGGCAGGCGGCATTTGCACGGTGGCATAGTGCCGCTCAATGGCCGTCTCGATGAGTTCGGGGCGCATATTGGCCCGTTGGGTGCAGGCCGTGCCGTTGATACGGGCGCTACAGAAGAAGTAGGGGTACTTCTGGCCGTTGCGCCCGGTAGAGATACCGAACGTCAGCCGGTTGCCGCACTGGCAGTAGACGCTGCCGCGCAAGTAGTGCTGGCGAACCCGAGGGCGCTCCCCGGCAACCCGCTTCTCATCAAGCAGCGTCTGCACTTGGTCAAAGGTCGCCTGGTCGATGAGCGGTTCATGGCGACCCTCAAACGTCTGTTCATCCTTGGTACCTCGCCGATAGACAATCTTCCGGACGTAGTAGGGGTTGCGGAGCAAGCGCTGTACGACAGTGGTGCCCAGTTTCTTGGGTACCCGCTTGGCGGTTGGTCGGGAACGCAAGCCCAAGTGCTCTAGCTCGGCAGCGAGTTGGGCAATGGAGTATTCGCCGCTGGCGTAGAGCTGGAACGCGCAGGTGATGAGCGGCCCCCGGTCAGGGTCGATAGTCACGATGGCCACCCGTCGCCCGTCGGGCAACTCATCGACGCTGTTGAGATAGCCGAGGGGAGCGGGGCCGTAGGTGCCGCCAACGCTGGCCTTTTGCCGCAAACCGCGCTTGACGTTCTCGCTGGTCTGCATGGACTGGAACTGGTTTTGGGTGGCAATCATGCTCTCGTAAAGGAAAGCGGCGGCGCTGTCGTCGCCAATCATCGGCTCGGTGATAGAGATGAGCTTGGCCCCGGCTGAACGCACCAACTCCCGTGTCTGCCAGTGGTCGCGCTGGTTGCGCGCCCAGCGGCTGAGGCTCCAGACGATGACGTAGTCAACGCGAGTTGACGGATGCTCGTTGCAGCGCTTCAACTCATCGAGCATGGCTAGGAAGCCGGTGCGCTTGTGCAGGTCAACGTAGGCACTGCGGCCGGGGTCGCTCCACTCGCGCACAATCTCAGCTTCAAGTGAGGCTGACTTTTCTTCAGCACCCTCACGCTGAGCATCAATGCTTAGGCCATCATCGCTGTAGTCGGTCTTGACTTGCCCGTCTGAGGACACCCGCAGATAGGCAAAGGCCCGTTTGGTGAGGGTCGGTACTTTCGGTTCAGTATTGGTTGGTGCGCGGGTGGCGGTGGATGGCATATGGCTCCTTTCTACCCCTGTTACGGGGCGTTGTTAATTTCACATTATATCATTGGCGTCATATATACGACAAGCCATTTCCTAGTGCTGGCCGGTGGGTTCGGTGGCTGTTATGAGGTTCAGGGCGTCGTCAAAGCTGGCCACTTGGAACAGCTCTTGGGCTTGCATCGGCAGCCGGTTGACGCACCCCTCGATGACGCCCACCCGCTCCGGCGTGTTCGTCAGCCACAGGGTCTTAGGGAAGACACCACGCTCGGTTTGCTCCGAGCCGCTGGCGTGGTAGGCCACGTAGCGCCGCAGTTGGCTGTCCAACGCACGGCTGCCCTCAGTGCCTCTATCGACCTCGAACCAGAGGCTGTGCTCCCATGCTCCTATGCCCAACCGGGCGTAGCTATCCGGCTTGAGGGTGCAGCGCTGCCCATTCGCCGCCTTGTAGCTGCGCCAACAGGCAGGCTCCCCGGCCAGCTCCAGCAGCTCGAAACGTCGGGAGCGGTCGGCCTCTATGAGCAGCGTATGCAGCTCGGCAACTTGGAGGGTATGGCCCAGAAACAAGCTGCCGGGAGACTGCGACCGCCGCCTACGACGTTCGGGCTGCCAGCCGCGAGCAGTAGCCAAACGCTGGCCTGCCACACCCAGGTAGTAGACGAAGCCCGCGGAACCGGAGCGGACACCACCCACGGGACGCGGCAACCGGGCCAGCACTTCCAAACGCACCAGACGCAACAAGGCTCGGCGGGCACTGCGGCCGTTGGCCGCCAAGTTGTTGCTGTCCATGAAGCACAGGCGGGTGAGTTGGGAGCCGTTGACGAAGCGCAGATTGGATACCTGCTGGATGACTGCCCAGTCCTGTGCAGTACATCGGGCTTCAATGTTTCGCAGCATCGCAGCGGTGAGATAACGCCCCGTCATTGGGTACTCACTTGTACGTAGGTAGTCAGTGGCAGATTTGGGCAAACCAGTCGATAGCTACAGGCGATGTGCTGTCTGCTCATCGACGCGAGTGACCACCCGACTGGACAGGTCACACGGGCCTCCGGGGCTTGCGACCTACGGGAGTGGATGGGGGTTGGGCAGTGGTGACCTGGGCACGCAAGGCAGCCTCAATGTCGGCTCGGGGTCGGGCGTAGTTGGTACGCGAAGCCTGGCGGACGTGCTCCCGGCTACCCAGTGGTTCCGGTGGTGGTGGCGTGTTGAGCGTGACGGGTCTAGCAGTGCCGCCGTTGTCCAAGGCCACCAGAGCAGCAATGGTGTGGGCATCGAGGGCTTGCAGGTCGGCAGCCGTCAGTGCCGGAGCAAACAGCCGCTCCAAAGTCTTGGCGTCACTGCTGCTGACGCTGAAGACGGCCTTAGAGCGGGTATTGGCCAAGATGACCTCACGCAGTTCCTTACTGAGTTGGTCAAGGTTCTGG
>JBAPMC010000377.1:0-2056 GCA_049278415.1 Solirubrobacteraceae bacterium | reverse complement strand
GCTAGAAGGCGGGCTGCCGCCGTGCCGGCGGCGTGATCCGCGCCCTAGCCGCGCCGCTCGCGACGGCCGCCCTTGTGCCCTTGGCTTTCGCCTTCACCGTGATCGACCCACTTGCCACTTCTTCGTTGCCAGCCAGGTCTTTCGCCCTCAGCACAACCGAGTAGACGCCTGCCTTCGACGGTGTGATCCACAGCAGTCGAGGCTTTCCGCTTTCGACGGTTGCGCTGTTCGTCCACACGGTCTTTTCACTGAGCTTGATCGTCATGCTGACGCTCGAGATCTTTGAGAGCTTCAGCTGGACCCCGGCGCGTTCGCTCGTCTTCGCGTTCTGTGTCAGCAGCACGATTACAGGGGGAGTCTTCTCGTCTTCGCGGAAGCTCTCCGCGGTTGTGCAGTAGATCTCATCCCCCGGGATCTGCCCCATGGTGGGTGTCAGCGGCTCGCCCTTGCCCGTCTTTTCACAGAGGTGTTCGAGGAATTCCGCGAGCAGTTCGTGGTAGTTGAGATTCGATTCGGAGCTCTGGTCGTACTTCGACCATGCACCCGTGTCGTAGTGGGGCGCCTCCGCACGTGCCTCCGCGTCGCCCGCTTCGAACAGCTGCTGGCCGAGTGGGTCGCCTGTCAGCTTCGTGTATTCGTAGAGCCCAACGAGGCTTTGGATGAAGCCGTTGAGAATCCGCTCGCTGGGGGCGTATGTGTACTCGAGGTAGTGCGCCCCAGCAGGGGTTGCCACTCGCACGCCAGCTGAGGGCCCCGTCTTGAAGATCCCGAGCGCCTGTTGTGCGGCAGTCAGGTATTGCTGTTCGTGGGTCTTGCTCCACGCGCGCGAGAGCACCTGTATCGCAGTGCCCTGGGAGAGTCCGCTCGTCCACGGTGGCGCGCCGCCGTCGAAGTGGAACAGGTACTCCCACGCAATTCCCCCCGCCCGCTGCGTCGCAAGCGCGATCGCTTCGTTCAGCACTTCCTTCAGCGCCGTGGTTTCTTTGGCGAGGAAGTAGCCGTTGGCCTCACCGAACGTCGCCAGCCACTGAAGCTCGATGCCCTGTCCCGGGTAGTACTCCCATACAAGTCGTGTGCCCGCGAAGCTCACGCGCTGGTCAGAGCCGAGCAGCCTTTCAGTCGTCCACCATTGCCGATTGCGTTCCAGGGTCAAGAACACCACCGGCAGTCTTGAGGCGCTCAGCAGACCGCTGGCAGCCATCGCTTCGACGTTCGCCACAACCGCTCCCAGTTCCGCCGCACGAGTGCCTGAGAGTTTCCGCAGGGAAGTCTTTGCGGCGCTATAGGCCCGCTGGTATTGCCGGTAGGCGGGTTCGGTGATCGCTCCGCTGTGTTGCAACCGCTGAAGCGCAGCGGTCACGGTCGTGCGTTGAGCTGCGCTTGCGCTGGACGGCGCCGCGCACAGGGCGGCCACCGCAATACCCAGCGCCAGCGCACGAAGCGGCTTGGCGGGCATCCGCCTGATGCTAGGCTCATTGACGTCCGGTCTCGCAGCAAACGTTGCAGCGCACCGGTCGGGTCGAAGCATTGGGGGCACTCTTGAAGAACACCACTCTCCGTGCAGCAGTTGCGCTGCTTGCCGTCATCTCTTGCGCTTGTCTGATCTCAGCTTGCGGAGGAGCGTCGGGAAGCGCTCAGTCGCTGCTTGACGACACGTTCTCCGGGCATACCCAGATCGAAAGCGGCAAGGTTAACCTCTCCTTCGCCATCGGCGCAACAGGATCGAGCACCGCCACGAAGCCACTCGCCGTGGGTCTCAGCGGTCCATTCCAGAGCACAGCCGGCGGCAAGCTTCCGCACTTTGCGCTTCAGCTACAGCTCAGCGCCGCCGGCCACACGCTGCAAGCCGGCGCTACCTCAACCGGCTCAGCCCTATTCGTAGAGCTTGCCGGTACTTGGTTCTCCACTCCGAGCAGCACTTACAAGGCGCTCGAAGAAGGCTATGGGCAAGCCACCAAGACCGCCTCCACCGCCAAGGTCCGCTCGACGTTCTCCTCGCTTGGCATAGAACCCGGTCGCTGGCTGGCGAATCCCACGAATGCCGGCACAACCACAG
>JBAPMC010000376.1:0-11104 GCA_049278415.1 Solirubrobacteraceae bacterium | reverse complement strand
CTTCTGTAGTTGCCTCTCCGTTCCGACGGTGAGGGATGAGTGCGACAGGTCAGGCAGCGAGATAGCCCAGCAAGACCTCGTGACGCATGCGGCGCGAGAGGCCTCCGGTGTTTTTGCTGCTGGGTGGAGGCAAGTACCGGCGGTCACCGGGAAGCTCGCGCTCGACCCGCTCGGTGAGCTCGAGGCCAGCTTTGCGAGCTAGGTCGTCGACGATCTCCGATACTGCGACAGATGTACCGAACAATGTGGCGTCAGCAACCACGAACGTAGCGGTCCCTCGTGAGCGGAGCACGCGAACCGTCTCACGCATCACGGAGGCAAGGTCGAAGACATACCGACGAAGGACGCCGTGCGCTCGTTTCGGCGCATCGTTGCCGAGGATACGCGAGATGAGTTCCTCGTGGTCGTCTTCGTCCGTCGTCCAGGAACGCTCGGAGCCGATCACCGTACCCCGAAGCTCACGCAGGTCCGGCAGCGTGTAGCCCATCCAGACCAAGCTCATGCGGTGTCCACGCAAATAGTCGATCGCTATGAGGTACGGCGGGGACGTCATCACCATGTCTATGGAATTGTCCTCGAGCGGAAGTGAGCGGGCATCCGCTCGCCCGAGGTCGAGATCCTTGGCAGCTGGCCGTTGCTTGCCGAGGGTGGCGTGGCGCCGCGCTACCTCCTTTGCCGAGCCGACGAAATGCGCGACAGGGTTGAAGTCGGTGGTGTCCCGCACCTTGTGCGGTCGGCTATGGGAGACATCGCGCGCCAGTGATGCTCCGCGGTCCTTGGTGATGATCAGCCGGCTAAACGCGCACCAGAGTGCTGCCTGCAAACGGCGTGGCTGTCGTTCGATCGCCGCGGCGAGCGCAGCCAGACGTCCCTGTGCGACGACGTCGAACCACCGATCGACGAACTCACGTGTCTCATCGTCGTCAATAGCTACGTCCGCGGCACCGACTGCGTTCGCATCCTCGGCAACAGCTTCAGCGGCAGCGATATAGCCGTTAGCGTTCAGTTTGCCTCCCCAAGTTTGAGCGATAAGCAGGGCCAACGGATCGAGGTCGAAGCCAGTGGCGACGTGGCCTTCGACACCGGCGAGTACGGGGATCGTGCCCGACCCCATCATCTGATCGAGCACGTGCGCACGCTCGTCTGGGAGTCGTTCCAGAGCCAACTCCGGCGCCATACGGGCGGGAAATGGGTGAACGGGAAGCGGGGTCTGGGGGCGCTTACCGGCGAGGGGAGTCGCGACTGGGGAAGCCATGGCGTCGGGTGAGGCTACATGCGCTGGACGTTCCGTGCGTGCGCCCGGCTCGGAGTCCGGCCGCAAAGGGCCGGCGATGCCTGGGATCCTCCTATTGTTGTGTCAGTAGGGGATGGGTCAATCGAGCATGCGGAGCTTCGCAGGCGTCGGGTCAATAGCCGCCAACAAGGGCCGCGTCATTGAGGTGAACGAGACAATCGCTTGTCCTGGCGCCAAGCCAGGAAGGCGCAGCCACAGCGAGTCATCGACATTGGCAACCGAGCGCCGGAGCCTGGTGATGGTGTCGGCGTCGGAGATGCGATGCAAGACCCAGTTGTTGACCAAGCCGAGTACCTGCGGTGGGAGATGGCGAGGCAGCTGGGTTACGAACACCAGTCCTAGCCAACGCTTGCGGCCGCGCTTGGCGATTCGAGCCACCTGTTGGAAGAGGAACGGCATCTTCGAGATCCGCTCGTCAGAAAGGAACTCATGGGCCTCCTCGATGATGACGAGAACAGGTGTCGGCGAGGGGTGGTCTCCCTGCTCGAAAAGTCGGTATGCCTCGTCTTGGCGGTCTTGAACGCCACGGAGGACGTCAGCGATCACTAGGTTGTTGATCGCAGGCGAATCGGTGTCGGACAGATCGAAGATGCTGACCTGTCCTTTCTGCAGAAGGGCATCGTAGTCCAGTCCCTCCGCCGCGTCGAACACCTTGAGGCGCCGTAGCCGATGCAGATGACCAAGCAGGGCACGCCAAGACTGCTTGTGACTCGTCTTGGTTGCCAACTGGGCCGCCTTCTCCTTGAGCCGTCCCTTTGCTTTACGGAAGTCAGCGGTCATAACTACCGTCTCGTCGAGGTCGTCATCGTACATCGAGTCATGCACCATCCGTACCACGTCGATAATGTGATCGAGACGCATCTTGGGGTAGCCGGTCTCGAACTCATTGAGCTCCATCGCGATGCGCTTCTCTCCGTCGTTGTTACGACCCGGGAACACGCCAAGTTCCCGGAGAAGCGTCTTGGCAGCCTCATACGCCTGGGAGAACCGTTCCTCCTGCGGCCCTGACAAGTCGAGAAGCTCTTGGACGACAAACGGCGAGAACCGCTCGAAGGACAGATCAAACTCAGTCTTCGAGGGGTGGTCTGGATTGGAGGTGCGCTTGCCGGCAAGCGTGTAGAGCCTGGTGTTAGTGACGCCATGGGGCTCCTCACCCCTCTCAGCCAGCAGCTTGCACATAACCGGGTCTTCGGTCTTCTCGTTCATCATCGTGTACTCGCCCTCGGTATCGAGCAAGATCACTGCGAATCCCTGCCGCTGCGCCTGATCGATGATGCGTGAGACTGTCGTAGACTTGCCGCCACCGGTGGTACCGAGCACGCCGGTGTGGCGTGGTAGAACGGACTTCTTGTCGGCCGGGATGTCGATTGTGAGCGAGTCATCGCCGGCGACGACGCCAAGCCGCAGGTTCCCACTCAGCGCCAGCACATCGCTGCTCTCCTTCGAGTCGAGTAGGAAGACGGGGCTGTTGGGCAATGGTCGATAGCGCGGTGGGGACAGCGCACCCGAGCGCCGCTCACCGAGGATCTCCACCTGGACGCGGCCGTGATAGCGAGGTACAAACGCCGTTGCGCCGCGCACGGCCGTCGTAACGATGGTGGGCGCATCGGCGCGCAGTCCGTCAGGCTCGGCGAATGGCCCCGCTGTGACAATGCCCAGATAGGTGCGATCGTCCTCGCGACTCTCGATGCGCAGGAGCGACTGGGCGGGCACCCGGTTCAACGACTCTCGTGGCAGTAGGACGACCAGTGAGTTGTCCTTACTACCTGGGGTGTCAAACATGGTTCGACCGACGGCGTCGACGTCGCGTGGATCCGGCACCCATTCCTCGCCAGCATCGAGCCCTGCCAACGCCTCCAGTGGGATGGGCTGCACGGTTGGTCCCGGCACTGCGGGGCCAAGATCGGGCGTGGTCTGGTCGTTGTGTCCGTCGGTGGTATGAGGCATGAGGGTCTCCTATCTGGAATCGCGCTCAGACGAGAAGCGAAACCCGGCGCCCGCATCGGCGTAGGCGGCATGAATGGTCTCTTTGAAGGTGTCGTGGCCCATCGTCGCGTTGACGACGTGGTGGGCGATATCGATCAGCATCGGGAAGCCGCGGTGCTCCTGCAGCACGGAGTCGGCCATCGCAATGACGGCAGCCTCGTGTACATGGTCGGGGTGCGCGAAGAAGGCTTGGGCGGGGGCGCCGCGACTGGCACGAAAGACCCCGACGACCACGTTTGGGCCGATGTCCTTGACGAGCTTGGTGGCGAACTCGTCATAACCGCTGCCGTAGTGGCCGCCATCAACTACCGCTGCCATGCGTCGCTCAGCGTTCTCGACAACGGCGTACTCCAGCGGCCGAAGTGCATCACCGACAGTCATCAGCCAGCGATCTGCGATCGTCGAGGGTACGAAGATGAATTGCTGGTGTTCGAGTACCAGTGCACGGAGCATCGTCGCCGTAGCCTCCAGCAGCGGCATTGCGCTCCCCGACATGACGCCAGCGCCGGTCAGCAGCTCGTAGGGCGCGACCGAGCCGTGACCAAGGCGCCATGGCGCCGAGGACTGCTCCAACAAGACCGCGCGCTCGGCGTAGCCCATGATGCCCCGACGTCCCAGTTCGGACAGAGCGTCGCGGGGGTCAGCGACGCCGATGGCAGAGCGCCCGAGGCGACGCTCGAGCAGCTCACGGACACGCTGCTTCGGGTCACGGCCACTGCCGATTCGCAGATCGCGACGGAACAGGCGCTGGCTGAGTGTTAGCTGCTCGCCTTGGTAAGACACGAGACAGACACCAAGCTGCGTAACGGTCAACACCAAGGTGTCGTGCTCAGACACCGTGCCATCGCAGGCCTCGACGCAACCGTTGAACAACGAGTTGCGCAGCGCTCGCTCGATCAACTCAGGGGTTCCCTGGTATACGCCGGCGGCAGCCGGAGCGTTCTGTTGCTTTGCCAGGCGCGGAAACACTTCCCGTCGAATGAATTCCACTGCCTCGCGCTCTTGTGCTACCGCCTCAGTGACCTCACGCTGGAGGCGGCTGTTGAGTCCCGCGAGGTCGGCGCCTTGCTGCCAGGTACTGAGGTCGAGCGTGTCGAAGAGGTCCTCTCCGAACTGGTCGCGGAACTCATCGCTTGAGATGAACGGAGGCGCATGGTCGGGCGTGGATGAAGAAGAAGTAGTGTCGGTCATCTGTGGTGTCCTAGCCTTTAGACCCTATATCCCGAGTCTGTCGGCACTATTCGACGGAATCTTCAGTCCCAGTCAAAGCGCCGATGACCTTTTCTTGGCTGCAAGCTGCGTCGCAGATGGTGGGCATACTCGCGGGCTGTCGCTCGTGGCAATCCGAAGTCGACCTCGAGGTCACGTACTAGCGCGAACGGATCGAGCTCGGAGACGTGTCGTGCGATGACAGCTTCGGGGGCCAGGATCTCCCACGTAATCTGCGCTGCCCGTTGCTCGAGCCTCTTGATCTGTGGAGTGAGTATCGCGCCGCTAGCGTCGCGCTCGAACAGATGGGTCTGTACTCCCAACGGTGTCCGGGCGAGAAGCGCGTCGATGTGATCGTCATCGCTTGGCTGTTGGATACCGTCGATCACAGTCAGCAGGTGTGGAGCGCGCTCTGCGAGCTCCAATCGTGGCAGCCAATAATCGACGACGAAATGCGCAGCCTCATGTGCAAGCGTGACCCGCCGCTCCGTTGGATCATCGGTCGCGTCGACGAATAGCACCCCGCTACCGGCATACGCTACAAGTGCCCCCCGAAGCCCTCCGGGGGGTGTGTGCACCGGGAGCTGGATGCCACGTGCGGCCAGCCAGTCAACCACACCGGTGCCGCTGAGGTTCGGGAGTTCGATGATGGCTAGAGGTAGCCGCCAAAGCAACGCAAGCTCAATGTTGCGCGGGAACTGCTCGCTAGCGTCGTCGGTGGAGCCCCAGATGAGGCGCACCGCGTCGAGCAGCCACTTCGGCTGCAATCCGCGACCTCTCGTCTCGGGACGGGCGACCGGCTCCTCTTCTTGCCTGGCCGCCGCCAACACTGGCGCGACCGTAGAGGGCTTCGCGGTGCTCAACGCACCCAAGCCGTCGACCAGTCGGACCAGATTCCCTAGGCGCCACAAGTCAGCGCCAACCAGCCCAGCGATGGCGTCGACATCAGCGTGAAAGTGCGCGTCGCGGCGCGGCGTCCGGCACAACGCCAACTCGTCGTAGCGGCCAACGTCGAACAGCAGCTGTTCGGACAGTGACTCACGATCGATACCCTCGAACGACGCCAGTCGGTGCAAATCGTTGGCCAAGAACCCCGGCTCATGTGTCGCCCGATCAGCCGCATGTCGCAGTGCGGCGCTCATGCGCTCTTCCTCAGGCGCCGAATACCGGCCTTTACCCGGTCCTTGTTGCGCTTGACCGCCACGAATTGCTCATCGGAAGACAGATCGGCGAGATCCCAGACCTCAGCAAACGTCTTGGTCGCCCGCTCACCGGCGATGAGCAGCAGCACGGCTCGACGGTCTCGTTCATCGGGAAAGGCTTCATGGATCTGGGTGAGTGTGATCAAGGGAGGTTCACGGTCAGATGGGTACTGGTCGATAACTCCTTTCCGCTGCTGCTCGGAGACTTCGACAACGACCTGGTGCTCTGCCTCGCGGTTACGTTGCAGGCGGGTGTGCTCGTTGAGCAAGTCGCCGTGGGCGTCCATACACAGGTAAGAGAGCAGCGACGACTTCGTCGGGTCGTAGCGACCGGGCGTCTGCAAATAGCTCATGATGCTGTCGACCGCGAAGTCGTGTAGCTGTTCAGCGTCGCGACGCTCGGACCACCGGAATCCCAGCCAGTCCACGAGCGGGTCAAGCAAGGTCGTGAAGACCCGCGACCAAGCCGTCGGATCACCGGCGCAGACATCGGCGTGCAGACGATCCTGTACCTCTCGGCCGACCTTCACGCCTACTCTCTTCCGATGATGAGGACTGAGTTCGACGGCGTGGTCTGGGCTGAATGACTCACGGCAATCGGAGCGACGACACACCACGTTCCAGGCTCGCGTAGCCCAGATAGAGGGAACTCTGCCGAGAGTGCGTCAACGAATAATCTTTCGGAAGATTCTAAATTTCAACTGGCACGCTGCTCAAGCTCCGCACGGGCATTATCCGCCAGTGCAACTCCATCGAGGTCTGGTAGTTCTGCACGTAGCTGTGCCAACTCCCGAATAGCGGTCTCCAGCTCGCCCGTTCCCTGCACGAGATTCGCGCGTATCAGCTCGTCGGCCAAGGTGTCAAGGATCGATGTCTTGCTGTCGAGCTGCAGCGACCAGCAGCCTGTAAGAGGCGTCGGATATGTGGATGGGGCAGCGCTGAGTGGGCATGGTTTGGTGGATGCAATGCTACGTACCTAGCAACTAGGCATGTAAGCGGTCGTATCGTACGTCGCTGAGAACTTGACAGTACGTACGATCAGCGACAGAATGTCGATGTTTATACGATGCCTGGGACTCGCTACAACCAGCTGGCCGAGCGTGCCGCCGAGAACTACGGCTATCTGACCGGTGAGGACGCGCGGGACTTGGATGTGCCCATGGGCACACTCAACGCGCTGGCGAGACGCGGCCAGCTAGACCGGATTGAGCATGGTATTTATCGCGTGCCGCTGGTCCCACCCAGCCGTCTCGACCAGTACAAGCTGGCAACGCTATGGCCGGACGGGCGCGGGCTGATCTCTCACGAGTCCGCCCTGGATCTGTACGGCATTAGCGACGTCAACCCGGCGAAGCTGCACATTACGATGCCACGGACCTATCGCACGCATCGCAAGATTCCGGCCCTGTATGTCTTGCATCGCGACGAAGTTGCTGACAGGGATCGTGGATCTGTGGAGGGCATCGCAGTGGTGTCCGCCGCCAAGGCGATCCGTCAAGCCCACGAGCGGCATCTACGTCGTTCGCTGGTGGAGCAGGCCATCGACGATGCTGAGCGGGACGGTTGGCTGCGTCGCCGCCAGGCTGACCAGCTGCGCCGCGAGTTGCTGGGGTGGGCGGCGTGACCTATAAGCCGCCCCGGCGGCCTCCGGGCGATCGTTCTCACTTGGAGCGGCTCGTTCAGGCTCTCAGCGTAGAGGAAGGCATCGCCGCTGATCGCCTGCGTCGCTGGGTCAGCACGCAGGTGTTGCTCGGCGCACTGGGGCGTGGCGATATTCATGAGCGGAGGTTTTTGCTCAAGGGCGGAGTAGCAATAGAGCTGCGCATGCGCCTGCGCGCTCGGGCGACGCGGGACGTCGACATCGTCGTTCTTCCTGAAGAGGACGCTGATCTGATCGAGACCCTGCGAGAGACACTGGAGGATCCCTACCTCAACTTTGGCTTCCGGCTCGCCAGGATTCAGAGCATTGAGAACACGTCAGCGCAGCGCATGGACGTGAAGATGACCTACGGTGGGAGGCCGTGGGCGACGCTGCGGCTGGAGGCCTCCCCGCCAGGAGCCGAGCGTGCCGAGGCGGAAGAGATCAGCGCCTTCAGCCTGACGCAGTTGGGCCTCGATGGGCCCGAGCAGGTGGCATGCCAATCTCTTCGTTACCAGATCGCTACGAAGCTGCACGCGGTCACCGAGCGCTTCGAGACCGGCGAGAACGACCGCTTCCGCGACTTGATCGACCTTCTGCTGTTGCGCGAGCTTCAGCCAGACCTCGCGCGAGTCGCCGAGGCATGCCGAGAGGTATTCAAGGTCCGTGCCAAGCAGCCCTGGCCACCGCATCTGAGCGTCGAGCCGTCCTGGCCAGAGCAGTACCGAGCGCTTGCCGTCGAACTGGACTTTGCCATTCAGGAGGCTGCCGGAGCCGTCGAGCTGGTGCAGGCGCTGATCGATGAGATCGACGCTGCGTGACACGGATCGGCCGGAACCTCCCGCTCATAACCCGAAGGTCGCAGGTTCGAATCCTGCCCCCGCTATGGGGATAGTTGGGTTATGGCCTTATCGGCGACCGCACGGTCGCCGATAAGTGGGCCTCGACCTGCTTGCTCTAGGTGCTGTCGTGTGCGACCATCGTCTTATGTGGGGCGATGCGCTCGCTGTCAGCAATCTTCGCTGCGACGTTCTTGCAGAGCAACGCAAGCGGCTCAAGTTGACCAAGGCCGAGACTGCCCGTCAGATGTTCGCCTATCTCGCTGCCCAAGGCGCAGGTGCTCGCGACGGAATCGCGCTGACTGACACGGGGTTCGCATGGGCAACCGAGAGCTCGTGCCGGCGCGCCATAGACGATCTCGAGGGTGGCAAGCGTTTCGTCAAGGAGGTGCAGTACGTAGATTCCCTTCTCGTGGTGCTTGGCCTCAGGCGTCGGGATGTTGGACTTGAGGACTGATGGCAGACTGGGGGCCCCCTGCCAAAGGGAACGCGTGGGAACATCCCAGTCGAGATGTTCAGACGATCGTTGCTCGCCACATTATGGCCAGCTGGGCCACGAGAAACGCTGATCACAGCTCGTGGCAGGAGCATGAGAACAAACTGAGCTGAGTGGCACATCGAAAGAACTTGAACGAGAAGCAGCTCGAGGTCCTGCGTTGGATCGCTGATGGCAGTCCGCAGGGAGTCATGGATGGCGACTCGCATCGCATCTCGGCAGCGGCACTACGTAACCGCGGCCTCGTGACGACCTCTGGCCGCGGGCAGACATGGGCGGCAAGGATCACGACGGCTGGCCGCACATACCTGAAGCATGCGGACGGGCCAACCCCACCGATCCCGAGACAGGCGAATACGTCGGTTACAGAGCAACTCGTAAACGACGTGATTGCTGCAGGCGGTTCGCTTCGTGTGCCTCGCAAGAACTGGTCTGACCGTAACAGCGTCGATTACGCGAATCGAGCACGACTTGCAGAACAGTATGGGAAGGTACCCCCGGGCAAGCACCTCACCGTGAAAATGGTCTCGGCAGAGGACGTCCAGATAGATCTAGTTGACGCCCCCGAGGGTACAGTCGAAGACGCCCCACCAATTCCCATACCGGTCAAGGTCGCTCGCTACCACTCGGTCGTGCAGCAGTTTCGCGAGCACTCCGAGCGCCACGAAGTCTCGCGTGCCGCACTGCCACGCACACTGCGCATCCTGCAAGGTCTTGTCGTTGAGGCCGAGCGGCGTGGCTACAACACTCAGATCGCTTCGGCGCCGGAGCGCGACCGGTACGGCTATCACTCGGAGTGGAAGGGCGCGCACCACGGTCACGTCGTCATCGCTATCGGTGACTACTCGGCGGCCGTACGCGTCACGGAGGAGGGGCTGCAAAGTCGGACCTACTGGAAGCAGCGCAACTCGAGCTACTTCCGTGATACCAAAACGTGGAATGCTCGAGTGCTGGACGCGTATGAGGCGAATACCACTGGGCACCTACAAATGCAACTTGCAACTGGATACAGCCAACGTTCTGCTAAGTGGGCTGATCGCAAATCGACGACGCTAGAGGAGTTGCTTCCCGACCTGCTCCGCGAGATCGAGATGCGTGCTATCGAGGACGAACACCATCGCCAAGCGGCCGAGCGAAAGGCTGCCGAACGGGAGCGGGTCTGGGAGGCGGCGATGAGACGAGCGCGTGAGCGACACGCTGAGCACCATCGCGGCGAGGTTCTACGCACTGAGATCGCCCGGTGGAGCGAGGCCCAACGCATCCGGACTTACTGCTCTGCTGCGGAATCCACCCATACCGATGTCCCCGAGACGCTGAAGTGGATCGCCTGGGCGCGCAGCTACGCGGATACAATTGACCCACTACAGAGAGCGCCGGGGATGCCGGCTGCACCGACGTCGGTACAGCCGGAGGAGCTGCGACCCTTTCTTGACGGGTGGAGCCCCTATGGCCCGGAGGGACGTGGGTAGTGCACTGGTCCTCTCCGATTTCTGCGTGGCGTGGCACGCTTTGGATTGGCTTAGTCGTCTGTTGATACGGGAACGATGGTGCCAGGCTTCTACGCAAGCTTGCTGATCGGCTGCCCGTCACAGATCCCAGCGTTCTTCGTTCGATAAGCGGTCGCTGGTACTGGTTTCGATAGCGTCCCCGCTCCAGTCGCATTAGTGACCTTGCCCCGCATCTATCACTGCGAGCACCCGCTCGATAACTTCTTCGAGATCGCGCCATGTGTCATGGGTTGAGCGACCAAAGTCTGTAGGAATACCGATAAAGGCTAGGTCGCTGCTTATGATTTCGAGCAGGTCCTTTGCTCGGCTCGCGCGTAGATAATCCGACATGGTTGCAAGCTCGGGTTGCTCTGTCCACCGCAGCACTTGTCTGAGGGCAGTAAGCAGCTGAGGCCAGTCACGGTGGACTGGCAGTTCGTCGGGTCTGGTGCCGAGCAGGCCGGCCCACGCGGAGCGGTTAGCTGTGTAGCGCTGTTCGGCAGCGACGGTAAATGCCGACACTACCCCGGCTGCGTTCAAGCCCGCCAGTGCATCGTGGACGTTGCGCTTGGCATATCCCGTTGATCGGGCTAGGGCTTGGGCGTTTACCCACGGGGCCTCTGTGCTGAGCAGGACGCGAACGACCTCGGCTCTAATGCCCACACCTAGAATCTGGCGGAGCCGAAAGGCTAGGTTGATGGGTGCGCTGGGGTTGGGATGCCGGGACTTGCGGGAGGCTGAGAGCGGCGGCCGCAACCAGCCTGCGGCGGCAAAATCCTCGTCGGGTTGGTTTGTCTGGATCTCGGAGTGAAACAGCGGTTGGAGCTTCACTGGTGCTGGTGTCTTCGCTCTGTTACCTAGTCTGGCTCGCGGACGCTGGCGAGTAAGCCACGTCAGCGTGGCCGTCGTGAGCGTGCGGTCCGTTTCATCGATGCACATCGCTCGCAGGCGC
>JBAPMC010000375.1:0-3124 GCA_049278415.1 Solirubrobacteraceae bacterium | reverse complement strand
ACCTAAAGGAGCCGTACAAGTATCAACAACACCGGAACACGAAACCGTATAACCGGCTTCTCCGGTTACTGCGACAATATCGTCATAAAACACTGTGCCCACTAATTCGACTTTTGTATTCCACGGTAGATTAGCCGCCGTTGCTACCGGACTGGGGCAGATTCCCGACATAGTTTCACATTCCTCAAGCGTCACCGAGGTAACTGTGTCTGCTGGACCAGGACCCACCGTACCTAAATCTAAAACTAAACATAAAACATCTACTGCTTCCCCAAAGATACCACCTTTCATATCTTCGAGTAAGATTTCACCTTCGGAATCCACGTTATTTGCTGCCGTCGGCTTCACACCGCTGACTAACCAAGTGCTTTCCAGCGCAAACGCAGATGACGCAGCGAATGCAGTACTAGCGAGTACCGCCACGAGCGTCAAACCGATCAAATAAGACCTTTTCATTTTTCTACCTTTCCCTCATCCGAGGCATGGTTAGCCTCTTACAGAGGCTCGATACGGCTGGCAGACCACTCGTCCTCATCAAGGTCAGAGAGCGCCAAATCCAGCCCTTGTTGTACTATTCTACGAACGACATTCTTGCCTAGGCATACGTCGAAAGCAACCGGTGTCTCCCACTCGGCACCACGACCACTCTTTTGGAGTTCGTCGCATAACTGAAAGCGCCAAGCTTTGAACACGATGTATCCTATGGACGCGTATCACCGTTCCTTTCCATCTGCTTCTAGCAAGACGATCGAGTCTACCCAGCCACTCCCCATTGCAGGGAGCTCCGAGCTGTCGACCGTACACTAGGTCCCAAATCCAAGTTCTGGATATTGAACCCGCGCGGACTATTGCAGACTCATTCGCAGAAGTCAAGAGCAAAGCCAGCGACTTGCGCCTAGCGGAGTGCCGCAGCTAGCCAAACAATAGTCAGAAACAATATCCCCGGACTGTACACCGACCGGCTGGCGCTGCCACGAGAACACTGCTGTCGTCCCAGCCGTGCTGATCGATACACCTTCTCGCAGAGCCTACTATAAGCAATCCCGACAGCACGACGCGCCCCGAAATGAGGCCTGTCCAGGCCACCTGTAGGCAGGCGAGGATACGAACTCAACTCATGGGTGATCACTGTGACTGCCTGATAACTACCTACTAGTCAAAGTCTAAATGCTCAACTACGGTGCGGTAACCGCCCAAAGGACGGTCCCCCGCACTATCGTTAAACTATATAATTACTTATTACCCTTCGCTAAACGCAAACGTTAACCCGGTTTCCTCGACTAATACCGTCTGCGTACCAGAGACTAAGGCTTCTTTCGCCCCGCCCTTGGTGCAATTGCCTGTAGGTTGATTTACATCTTCCGTATTGAATTCCACACGCACTGCACCACCGGTGGTGTTTTCCTTATCAAGCGCACGAGCTAACGGCGTTGTACAGGTATCAACAATACCGGAACAAGAAATAGTGTAACCTGGTTCTCCCGTTGCCGCCACGATGTCATCGTAGAATACTGCTCCTATTAATTCAATTTTTATATTCCACGGCAGATTTACCGCTGTCCCTTTCGCTTCAGGGCAAACTCCTGCCATGGTTTCACATTCCTCAAGCGTAATTGAGGTAATTGCGCTCGGCTGGCCGCCTGTGCCTAAGCCTAAAACCTTACATAACATATCTATGCTTTCGCCGAAGATGCCTCCTTTCATATCTTCCAATAATATTTCGCCTTCAGAATCGACGTTGACCGCCGTCGTAGATTTTGCACCACTAACTAACCAAGTGCTTTCCAACGCAAACGCCGGCGACGCCGCAAACGCACTACCCGCAAGTACCGCCATAAACGCCAAACCGATCAAAAATGGCTTCTTCATCTTCTTACCCTCCTTATAGTAATTTGCTGACTTCCCTAGACCAGCGTTGCTGACAGAACACTCTTTTCACAAGATCGAGAGATAATTTTGAACCAAACCCAGATTCATACCCTTATCGATTAGTCGGTAACGGCAGAAGACCGACCCAACGGTGACTTCCTGCCATCACCCTAACCACTGGGGTTATCTAATTACCCTTCGCTAAACAAAGGCATTAACCCTGCTGTTTCCACCAATACAAGCCGAGTACCAAAGGTTAAACCTTGATTTGCGCCTCCCTTAGTTCAATCCGAGGGGGCTGATTTGCATCTTTATTATTATTGAGCGCTCAAATCGAGTTCTTATGCCTACTACCAACAACTCTTAGCAAGACGACCTACTTCGCCCACACAACTCCAAGCCATAAGCCTGCCGAACAAAAGATCAAAACTATTTTGGAATAAGTCCTGTTATTCAAATAATACATATATATGCTCCCAGGTTTCTGGGTATAAGTCAAGGACAAACTTGGGAGTCTGGTAGTTAGGAGAATCCGAACTAGAGAACCGGCGCAATCCGTTTGAGACCAGCCGACGCAGACCCAGAGACCATCATCTTCCAAGCGCCTAGACGAATAGAGAACCCTTTTCCATTTCCACTGCACCTACCAGCGGCCCGTTGCTTTAGATAGCAATTCCGCACCCCATTTCTGGAGGACCGGCACTTGTTTCCGACTTCTTGATGCCCAGCTCTTGGACAAGTACTATTAGTGGGATGCATCGATTCATGGGAAATATTTGCGACCCGTGCTGGAGTCCTAGGTGATTTCGAGACGCCTTACGTTGATGTTTGTCCTGCTCGGGGTCACGCTCACGAGCTGTGGAGACACATCTTCGAAGATCCAGTCAAACACACCGCAATCCTCGGCATACGCGGGCGATCGTTCCCTGCCGATTGTCACAGAGGCGGGTACTCCGAACGTCCAGGCGACAATGTCCTCCAGGACAGACAAACCTCAAATCGGAAAGCCCTTCTCTCTCAGCGTCACGATTAGCCACGCTGGCTTACCGCTGGAGGGCGAAGTTCATTACGAATACATCCATCGCGGCAAGATCTTGGCACGCAGCGCCAGCCACCGATTCTATGGGACGTTCCGCGAAACTTTCCTATGGCCCTCGCTGAGCATTAGGCCAAACGAGTTCTACCCAGTGGTCTCAACTAAAATGGGAAAGATTGGCCTCGTCTTTTTCGTCGAAGTGAGCTAAAGCTATTTCCC
>JBAPMC010000374.1:0-20039 GCA_049278415.1 Solirubrobacteraceae bacterium | reverse complement strand
CCTCACGCGCGACGCGCACGAGCAGCCGCGCGCGCGACCCCACGAGGTCGAACGACTCCAGGCGAGCGGGCGCCACCCCCGCCAACGTCCCGGCGGAGGGCACATCGCGCAGACCGCTCCCGTAGGGACAGCGCGGCCCGAGCACGGCGACGATGCGCCGCTGGATCAATGCAGCCCGCTCATACTCGATCAGCTGCTCGCAGATCGCCCACGCCAGCGCCTCAAACGGCTCAGGACGACGTCTCACCCGCAGCCACGGTCTGCGACGAACAGAGCGCCCAATCAGCGGATCATCGGCGAGCTCGCGATAGAAGGCCCCCAAATCGTCATCGACGCCGAGCGCAAAGCGCATCCGCTCGATCCCATAGAGCGCCTCCTCGCGATTGCGCGCACGAGCACCGAACAGAACCGTCTCGGGAGCGCTCTGGGCGACGCGCACGAGCACCGGCTCCTCGCCGTGATGCAGCAGTCGCTCGAGCACGCCCCCGCGGTGACGCAGCACCCCGTCCATGCCGCCGGTGTGAGGTAGACGAAATGGCGCGGCCGGCGTGACCTCGACGCGCAGCTCCACCGGGTTGCTCAGCGACCCCTGAGTGGCGCCCCGAGCAGGTGCACATCCACGAGCAGCGAGCGGGAGCCTACGATCTCAAAGAGATCCTTTGTGGCCCGTTTGCCACGACCGAGCCGTCGACTTGCGCGGCTGGCGACAGCTCGCTGGTGACGACGACCCAGAACGCTCACTACCACGGCGCCTACTACGAATCCTCCGGCAGCAACAACCGCAGTCTGGGCCTTCGGCGCAACCGAGGTAGACACGAGCTGCTGCGACCCGGGCTCAGGCATGAGCACCGGCAGAGCGTCGACCTCCTCGGTATCGCTGCTCTCAATCACTCCACCCAGTGTAGGGGGCGCGCCAGACTACAGTGCGCGCTCGTAAACCCGATAGCGCTTGACCACCTTGCCGCCCATCGCTTCCATGCCACGGTTCATGGCGGTGTTCGTCTCGAGAATCCAGCCCATCTCCCCACCCTTCTGTGGCCGTGCTTCCGCCGCATCGAAGTGGTCCTTGTACAGCTTGGCCGCAACTCCGGTGTGCTGGTACTCGGGCTTGACGCCGAGGAAGCCCACGCGCACGCGATCCATGATGCGGCCCTTGCGCAGGAAGTGCCACCAACCGAGTGGCAGCAGCCGGCCTTTCATCTTTTCGAGCACTTGGTTGAGGTCGGGGATGGTCATCGCCATGCCCACCACCTCGCCCGTGTCTTCGCGCTCGGCGATCATGAACCAGTGCTTGTCGAACGCCAGCTGTAGCTCCTGGGCATAGGCGTCGAGATCCTTCTTTGAGTACGGCACGAAGTCCCAGTTCTTCGACCAAGCGGAGTTGTAGACCTCCGCGAAAGCATCCATGTCCTTGCGTAGCTGGCGACGGCGCATCGGGCGCACGCGGATGCCGTGCTCTGGTTGTACTTTGTCGGCGAGCTCCCAGATGACCGGCATCACCTTGTCGCGATTGCCCACCTCCAGGTTCCACATCAAGAGGTCCATTGCCTTGGTCATTCCCGCCTGCTCCAAACGCTTTTGGTAGTAGGGCGGGTTCCAGGGCTGCAGGATCATCGGCCGCAGGTCATAGCCCTCGATCAGCACGCCGCTCTCGTCGTTCATCGCGAAGCAGGCCGGTCCCACTATGCACTCCTTGCCACGTGCCCGCAGCCATGCTTCGGCAGCATGAAGCAGCGCCTCGAGCACTTCCTGGTCGTCCTCGAACTCGAGAAAGCCATACCAGCCCCAGTCCTTCTTCTGGTACTCGTTGAAGGCGTGGTTCACCTGGGCGGTTATGCGCCCCACCACCCGTCCATTGCGCCATGCGAGGAAGTACTCGGCTTCGCCATGGCTGAAGAAGGCGTTCATCTTACGGTTCAGGAACAGGCGACGCTCGATCTTCAGCGGAGGTACCCACAGAGGGTGGTTAGAGTGCAGGCGGAAGGGGAGATTGATGAACGCTTTCAGGTCGCTGCGACCTGAGACCTCCTTAACGTCAACGGCCATCCAGGGACCCTATATGCCCACATCGACAGACGTCTTCGCAAAGGTTCGCGGCCATGAGCGCGAGGAGCTGCTGAGAGCAGCCCGCGAAGCCGACCTGATGCCCTACTTCCGCACGGTCGAGTCGCCCGCGATGCCGGTGGTGGAGATGGAGGGCTCACCGCGGATCATGCTTGCCTCCAACAACTACCTTGGGCTAACCGGCGACGAGCGCGTGATGCAAGGTGCGCGCGACGCGCTCACCCGCTACGGCACCGGCCTAACCGGCTCGCGCCTCTTGAACGGCACCACCCCGCTTCACCTCGAGCTCGAGCGTGAGATCGCTGAATGGATGGGCACGGATGACGCGATCGTGTTCACCACCGGCCACCAAGCCAACGTGGGCACGCTCGGCACGCTGCTCGACGCGAAGGACACCGTGATCGTGGACTCAGCCGATCACGCCTCGATCCTCGACGGCGTGCTGCTCTCCAAGGCGAAGATGCGGCCGTTCAGGCACAACCGCATGGACAAGCTCGAGCGCGCCCTCAAGCGCGCCGAGGGGGACGGCGGCGGCGTGCTCGTGGTGGTGGACGGCGTGTTCTCGATGGAGGGGGACGTGGCGCCGCTCGTTGACATCGTGGAGCTGTGCGAGCGCTACGGCGCGCGCTTGATGGTGGATGAGGCACACGGCGCCGGTGTGCTCGGCACGCGTGGGGCGGGTGCAGCGGAGCTGCTCGGCGTGGAGCAGCGTGTGGACCTACGGATGGGCACCTTCTCCAAGTCGCTCGCTGCCTGCGGCGGATTCGTGGTGGGCCCGGCAGAGGTGATCGACTATCTGCGGATCTCAAGCCGCGCCTTCTTGTTCACCGCCTCGGCAGTGCCCGCCGCGCTTGGCGCAGCGCTGGCGGCGCTACAGGTCATCCGCTCCTCCGAGGGCCCACAGCTACTGGCGGAGGTGCTCCAGAATGCACGCTACCTCGCCGATGGGCTGCGCACGCTTGGCTACCGCACGCTACAGGGCGAGCCCGTGCGCCTCGGCCCCGAGCCCGACAGCCCAACTGAGAGCATCGTCACACCGATCGTGCCGGTGCTTGTGGGCGATGACTGGAAGGCTGCGCTCTTGTGGCGCGCCCTCTATGACGGCGGTGTCTTCACCAACTGCGCTCTGCATCCGGCGGTGCCGCCAGGGGGAGCGCTATTGCGCACAAGCGTGATGGCGACCCACGATCGCCCCACGCTCGACCGGGCGCTCGACGTGTTCGCGACGGTCAAGCTCGAGTTCGAGGCCGAGCACGGGCCGCTGCCGGGCGCCGACGGTCTCTGAGGCGAGCGCTTCGACTAGACGGAACGGTGTAGACGCCCTCAACGGCTTGTCCATTTCTTCACAAGCCGCAACAACCATAAAAAAGCCCGCTTCTAGCGAACGTTCTAGTCGAACACTGTTGACCCCGCGGCCTTCGCTGGCTAGCTTCTCAGAACGCAAAGCACGACCGTCCAAGGCTCGCCTGCAAGCCACCGGTAGAGGGGTGCCGAAGGCTTTCGCGACACGCTCGCGAGGGAGAACCATGAACGATCGGGCGGACGCGCTACTCATCAACCAGCCAAGCTTGTTGCGCGCCGCGGCTATCCGCGGCAGCGACGGGGAGAGAGCACACATGAACGCGACAGCGACTATCGCCCCTGCCGGCCCTCAGCACATGCGCGCGCTCGAACGCGCCAACAAGGTGCGCCTTGCCCGCGCCGAGCTCAAGCGCCGGGTTGCCGGCGGCGAGATTGGCGTAGCGGAGGTCATCCTCGACTGCCCCTGGGAGGCGCAGAGCATGGCGGTTTCAGACCTACTTATGAGCCAACGCCGCTGGGGCCAGACGCGCTGCCGTAAGTTCCTTGTGCAGATCCCGATGTCCGAGCAGAAGACGGTCGGCTCGATGACCGAGCGTCAGCGCCGCACGCTGGCGGCGATGCTCACAGCCAACGGACCGATAACCATGCCCAGCCCTTGGGTGACGGCGCGGCGGATGCAGTCTGGCGCAGCTACGGGCAGCCGGATGACAGCTTGACCTGCCACCAGCCGGCGAGCATCCCGATCAGGCCGAGGCGCGGACGCACCTCCCAAACGCCGCAGTGACCGTCGCCGAGGTCGGCGACCGGCACGCGCACGAACTTGTAGTGGCCCGGTTCGAGCTTCATCCGCTCCAGTAGCGCGCGCGAGCGGCGCTCGAGCTCAGCACGCTCGGCGACCTGGCCGCGAACCTCACCGACACGCAACGCAAGCCGGTCGCGCAAGCGCTCGAGCTCGGCAAGCGACAACAGGCGCGGACCGCTGAACGTCTCGCTGCCTGAGTCCTGCGGAGAGATGTGCGGGAAGGTGTGAGCCACCAGCCCGGAGAGCTCACGCTCAAGCTTTGCCACCTGTGCTCTGAGCGCCTCGCGCGCAGCACGCTCGTCGCCCGCCATGCGACCGGCGAATATGGGATCAACGAAGGCTCGATCGCGGCTGTCACGATCGATGGTGAGCTGCTCGCTTTGGGCCATCCTCTACTCCTCCCTCTAGGACCACACCGATCTTAGCTTGCCATCGCCTCGCGGTAAAGAGGGAGACACAGCGAAATGCGCTATCCGCCCACTTCATCGGCCTGCTTCGGTGAGCGCGGATCGACACGCCCACAGGGTCTCCTCGACGTGCAACGCCGGCACGCCCGCAACCTGCACGGCGAACAGGGTCAGCCGACGCGTGCCGGCGGAGGGCTCGTGACCGGGGGCGGGCTCGCCGAAGAGGATCGCCAGCGCGCCGTCGGCGTCGGCAACAATCAGCCTGCCGCCACCCAGGCTCGGACCATCGGGGCTTCGACCAAGATGCTCCTCCGTTCGGCTCAGGCGGACGCCGAGTGGGCCGTTGACCGTGCCGGAGTCGAGCGCCCACACGGGCACCGCGGTGTCGATCAGGGCGATCGTGAGAATGTCGGCAAGCATCCCTTCGGAGAGGAAGCCTCCGTCGAGCATCCGTTCGAGCACAGCAGCCTCAATCGGCGTCCTTGTGACGTCTGGATCGAGCCCAATCTGGCGGAAGAAGACGCGGTAGGCGGCCGGGATGGGCTCCTGGCGAACGTTCACAGCACGCGCGCCACGCCAGCGATTGGACAGTTCGCGCAAGCGCTGCAGCACGGCGGTGGAGGATGCGCCAGTGAGCGAGCCGCTGAGCTCTACGTCGAAAGTGGCATACATCAGCCCCAGCCCGGGGAGCTCCTGCTGGACATCGCGCTCGCACCACCCACGTACAGGCTCCTGCTCGGCGATCGATGGCGGCCCGCCGGCGTCGGGGGCCTGTGAGCCCTCGGCGCTCATGCGCGCCGAGCGGTCTGGGAGAGCTGAGCCGCTCGATTTGAGCTCACGCCCGCCTCGGCTTCCAGCCACGGGCACGGGCGGCGGCGAGGAGCTCTGCAACGCGGGCGCGCAACGTGGCAAGTGAGGGGCTTGAGAGCAACGCAGGGCTTTGGACGACTCCGCCGGGATAGGCGAAGGTGACCTGCGGGCAGGTTGAGAGCTTGTAGAGCCCAGCGAGGATGCCATCGCGGTCAAGACCCACCGGGAACGTGAGGCCACGAGAGTGAATCAGGCGTCTCACACCCGCGGTGTCGCCCTTGATGGCAACAGCCGCAAAGCGCACCTCGGGAAAGGACGGTGAAAGCGTCTGCATGTCACTGAGCACCGCCGGGCAGGAGCTTGCGTCTACGAACAGCGCCAGCACGACAGGGCCCTGTTCGTAGAGCTGACAGACATTGAGAATCTGGGGCCCGCGCACCGTACAGGCCGGTTGGCGGCCCGCCTGTTCCTCATTGGGATGGGTTGCAACGTTGACGTCGCCGGGGAGCGTGCCGAGCGCCAACGGGGCGGCAAATGGAGGGACTGGATCGCCTGGGGCGACGCCCTTCGCGCCATTGGGGGGCGTGAGCGCCGTATTGACGGTTATTGCGATGAGCGCGATTACCGCAAGGATCACGAAGTAGCGGCCGTAGCGGGCCCCAGCTATGCGTGCATCCGACGGGTCTGCGCCGGTGGAGGAGCCCGGCAAGCCGGAGCGACTCATGGGGCGGTGAGCCCGCGCCGCCTCGATCTGATTGCCGTGAGCGAGCGAGTGCCGCTACGAATGCGCGCCATCAGCGGCTGCTCGCTTTCGGCGAGCACCACGGCGGCGGGAAGTGCAACGAGCACCCCGATCAGCGAGACCGACAGGTCAACGAGCGTGACGAGCCCAAAGTCACGCAGCATCGCAATGTCCGACAGCGTAAGCACGCCAAAGCCAGCTATCGCGGTAACCCCGGATGCAGCTACGGCGGCGCCCGTGTGGCTGTAGGCGCGGCGTAGCGCTTGCACGGTCGAGTGACCAGCTGCACGCTCCTGGCGCTGGCGCTCGGAGAGCAGCACGCTGAACTCTGTGGAGATGGCGATCACGAGCGCACCGAGAGTGACCGACATTGGGTTCAGCGGAATGCGCAACGCGAACAGCACGAGCGCCGACCAGCCGGTTGCGAGCACGATCGGCGCGAGCGGCACGAGCGCTCGGCGACGATCTCCCCTGAAGGCGATGAGCAAGATCAGCGCCACGGCGGCGAGCGCAGCGAGCAGTGTGATCACACGTCGCCACGGCGAGGCGATCTGAGCCCCAGCCTGGGCGGCGAGCACAGACAGCCCAACGAGCCGCGCGCTGACGCCGGAGGGCGGGTGCAGGCCCGACTGCATCCCTTCGATCACGTGTTGCTGCTGTTGGAGGGGCATCAGGCGGATGCCGAAGGCGAGTGTGGCTGAGCGATGGTCAGGGCTGATCACGTCCTGGGAGAAGTAGTGCGGGATCGCTGCAAGCAGACCCTGTACCTGCTTCTCGTTCAGTTTCGAAGGAGCGCCTTCGCCGCTCTGGAAGAGGTCGGGGAGCGAGAAGGCAGGGCACAGTTGGGCGCGCCCGCAGCCCTTTGAGGCGCTGTAGCCGAAGCGCCTGAGGATGGAGGTCTCATATGAGCTCATCCATTCGATCGTCGCCGGCTTGGTGAGCGCGGAGGAGCTCACCATCAAATCGATCTCGCCGCCAACGCCCGTGGCTTGCTCGAGCGCAGTGAGGTTGTGCAGCGAGGAGAGGTTTTGCGGGGCGAGCTTGGCGATGTCGGTTTGAACCTGTGTCTGGGTGTCCAAACCCCAGCCGAGAGCGGCAAGCGCCAGGCCAACGCCAAGTACACGCCCGGGATGCTGCACCGCGTGGGACAGCGCCGAGCGTGAGACGAGTCGTGTGAGCGCGTTGTCGGTGAGCAGCTCGCGCGCTCCTTGCCACGCCGGGGCGAGTCGGTCCCCGGCCGAATCGCCGGCTTCTCGCGCACGTGCGCGCCTCGCCGCCCCCCAGCGCTCCGACCTCACGCCCGGCATTGCAGCGCTCTGCGATTCCACATGCGCCCGTCTCCGCGCCGCGAGCACCAGCGCCGCCGAGCCAGCGCTCAGCGTGCATAGGAACGCGAGCGCTACGCCGATCACAAGCAGCAAGCCGAAGCCACGCACCATTGGCACGGGCGAGAGCATCAGCACGAGCAGCCCTCCGATGCTCGCAAGCGCGGCGGTGGCGATCGTGGGGGCGCCATGGAGCGCCGCATGACGGATAGCCGCAAGCGTGTCGCCTGTGCCCTCCGCACGCGCCTCCTCCACGCGCGACTGGAATTGGATTGCGTAGTCGACGGACAGGCCTACCAGCACCGGCAGGACGGCGACGGAGGCCATAGTGAGCGAAGCGCCAGAGAGCGCGAGCGCCCCGAACGTGAGCGCAGCGGCGAGCACCGCTATCGCGAGCGGAAGCAACCGCGGGCGTCCGTTGAAGATCAGGCTGAGCACGATGCCCATTACGAGCAGCACGGCTACGAGCAACAGCTCGATCGAATGGGTGATTGAGCTGGTGATGTCGTTGACGATCACCGGCTCGCCGGTGACGAGGTAGGCCTCCCCGTTGGCGAGATGCCACTGACTCATCGCCACGGCTTGGCGAATCAAGCCGATCGTGTGTGAGCGCTGCGCTTCTGAGAGCCCTGCCTTCAGGCGCACAGAGACGAGCGCCGATTCGCGGCTCGGGAAGAGGTAGGCGAAGCGCTGCTTGGGCGTGCCGGCTGGCTTGCTTGAGTCGAACACGATCTTCGAGACGAATTCGTGGTCGTTCAGGCTGGGGGCGCTGTTCAAGCCATAGCGGATGGCTAGCGCGCTGATTTCGGCGGCGAAGCCAGACATTGTGGCCTTGCGCGCCTGCTCGCCGAGCGTGGTGGCCTGTTGAGCGCCGAGCCCGCGGGCGAGAGCAGAGTGGTAGACCGTCTGCTGCGCCTGTTTGGCCTGCGCTTCGGCTTGTGCGCTGCGGGAGGCCAGCGCATTGTCCACTTGTAGCGCCGCCTCGTTGAGGAACGTGCCGGGCCCGAACACCACCTTCACGGCTTTGCCGCGTGTGAGCTGTCCACAGGGTCCCCTCGCCCCGCCCTCCTGGGCAAGCGCCGCTGATGGCAAGTTGCCCGACAGGCATCCCTCCAGCCCAACGAGCCGGTCGATGTCGGGGCCCAACACGAGCTTGCGCAGGTCTCCCTTGACGAGCACCTCCACCGGCTCTTCGCCAAAACGCGCGTAGAAGCCCTGCGTGTTCTTATAGGCGGAGCTCGAGCGACCTACAAGCGTGTCGGTCGCCGCGGTCGGGTGCAAGCCAAGCGCGGCTATTGCACAGCCCACGCCAAGCGCCCCGAGCAGACCAACCGTGAGCAGCGGCTTGCGCCCCGCACGGTCGACCAGCGCCGAGAACAGCTTCCCCATAGTCACAATCGAAGGCTAGCGCCACGCCGGCGTTTACACGCCAGGCCATGGCGCCTACTCCATTCCGAGCGGCCCTTGGGATTCGCCCGAGAGGAACTGGCGTACAAAGGGATTCTCAGAGTCAAACAGCTCGGCGGCGGGCCCGGACTCGACGATGCGCCCGCGCCACAGAACGGAGATGTGCTCGGCGACGCGACGGGCGCTCATGATGTCGTGGGTGATGACGACGTAGGTGCCGCCGTTCTCCTCGTGGACCTCTTTGATCAGTTCGCAGAGCAGCGCTGTGCGAACTGGGTCAAGGCCAGAGTCGGGCTCGTCGAACAGCACGATCTCGGGGTCGAGCACGAGCGAGCGTGCGAAGCCGGCGCGCTTGCGCATGCCGCCCGAGAGCTCGTTGGGCATCTTCTCACCGGCGTTGCCGAGGCCGACCTCGCGCATGCGCGAGTTGACGATCTCAGCGATCTCCTCGTCGCCCTTCTCGGTGTGCTGGCGCAACGGGAAGGCGATGTTGTCGTACAGGTTCATCGAGCCAAACAAAGCGCCGTCCTGGAAGAGCACGCCGAACTTCTTGCGAATCTCGAACAGCTCTGCGTCGGGCAGGCTGGGAATCGAGCGTCCCTGCACGATCACGTCGCCCTCGTCGGGATAGAGCAACCCGACAATGTGCTTGATGCAAACCGACTTGCCGGTTCCCGACGGGCCGAGGATCATCGATATCTGGCCCTCGGGCAGGCCCATGTTCAGGCCCTGCAGTACGTGATTTGAGCCGAAGGACTTGTGGACGCCGACGAACTCGATCGCGTCGGGGCGGCCGTGGGGACGGTTGGTGCCCGTGTGGAACTCGAACTCAGACTCCCCCCCGCCCCCTGCCGGGGGCGGACCCCCAAGGGGGGGAGAATTGGAAGGTGCTCCACTCGCGGTGGACGGACCCCCAGAGGAGGAGGAATTGGAAGGTGCGCCACTCGCAGTGGACGGACCCCCAGAGGAGGAGGGGTCGCGCTCGTTCTCTTCACCGGGTGTCTGCTCGCGCTTGCGCCCTTCAGGGTGTGTGGCCATGGCTATCCCCCGATTGGAGCGCGCGGGTTGGCGCCCCAGAAGACTTGGGTGCCGAGCATCCCGATCAGGTGCACGAGAATGATGTTGAGCACCATTGACTTAGCGGTGGCGGTGCCCACGCCGACGGGCCCACCACTGGCGTTGTAGCCGTAGTAACAGCCCACGAGCACGATGGCGGTGGCCATGAACATCGCGTTGATGAGGCTGTAGTGGAAGTCGGGAGGGTTCTGGAACTGCCAGAAGATCAGGAAGTAGCCGCCGGCCGAGACCGTGGCGACCTGTTGGACGACGGCGATGTAGGAGGCGAGGAAGGCCGCGCCGACCCCTGCCAGGTACATGAACGGGAGCACCACCCAGGCTGCCAGCAGGCGGGTGGCGCATAGGAAGGTGAGCGAGTCGATGCCCATCACCTCGAGCGCGTCGATCTCGTCAGAGATGCGCATGGCGCCGAGCTCGGCGACGATCCCCGTGCCGACCTTGGCGGCCATCATGTAGCCGAAGGCGTAGGGGATGATCTCGCGCAGATCGCACCAGGCGGTGAAGACGCCCGCATAGGCAGGAGCGCCCTGGGCCTCGAGGAAGTAGGCGCCCTCGATGCCGCACTCCAGACCGAGCACGAACATCAGCGCCCAGATGATCAGGGTCGAGGAGACGATCAGGATTCCCGACTGACGCAGGGCCTCGCCAAAGAAGCGAAAGACGCGCAGGCCCCAGACGTCGCGGATGATGTTGCCGGAGAAGCGGCCGATCTCGCCGGTCGCGGCGAGCCATTCGCGCGGCGTGACGAGCAGTTCGTTCACTACTTGATGACCAGGATGTTCGGGTGCGTCGCCAGCAGCAGCTGTGTGTAGACGTAGTCGAAGGAGAAGATTGCGAGGAAGGTGACGACTACCGCTTGGTTGACGGCGCGTCCGACGCCCTCGGCGCCGCCGGAGGCGGTCATGCCCTTGTAACAGCAGACGATTGCGATGATGGCGCCGAAGATGGTGGTCTTCAGCGCCGATCCCCACAAGTCGGTGGTTGAGGCGTTGGCGAACAGGGTGTCCCAGAACGGTCCGAGCGGCTGACCGTTGACGAGCTCAGCGAGGATGCCGCCGAACAGACCGAAGAGGATTGCGTACACGTTGAACAGGCCTGTGACGAGCATCAGCGCCAAAAAGCGCGGCACGACGAGGTTCTTTACAGGGTCCACGCCGAGCACCTGCAGCGCGTCGAGCTCCTCGCGGATCTTGCGGGCGCCCAGGTCGGCGGTGATCGCGGTGCCGGCGACGCCGGCGAGCACGATGGCGGTTACGTTCGGGCCGATCTCGCGGATGGCGGCGAGCACGAAGATCCCGCCGAGACGATCCAAGGCTCCGAAGATGGTGAGGAAGTTGGCTGCCTGCAGGCCGGGCGCGGCGTAGCAGATGGCCACTGTTGAGATCAGCAGCGGAAACCAGCAGAGGCGTAGTGCGAACAGGAACTGCGAGACGAACTCGCCGCCGTAGGGGTAGGGCGGCCGCAGGGCAGAGGAGATCGTCCTGCCGGTCAGGATCATCATGTCCCCGATTTCCTCAAGCAGGTTCCTCGTCGGGAGGAACGCCCGCTCAGCTGCACTGCGAACCATCTCGATACCCCTCCTCGGGGGACGATCGCTGCTACGCCCCCAAAACTCTACCGACCACGTCTCGAACTTCGGCTGACCGCGTCTCTCACTCTACGCGATCGGCAGGCCGAACGCCAGCGGCATGGCAGACCGAACGCCACAGGCGTCAGGCGCAGGCGCCAGCGGCACTGATATCGTGGCGCGCGCTGTGAGGGTGGGAAAGGCGTTTCCAGGGGTATGGCTCGCTGTAAGCGGCGCGGTGCTCGCCGTGCTCGTAGGCGGCTGTGGCTCAGCCGAGCGCAATGCGCACGAAAAAACGGCTGCCTACAGAGTTGAAGTCGTGCATGCGCGCTTCCCGGTCAAGCAAGCTGTTGCACGCGACACGAGGCTTGCGCTGATAGTGCGCAACCCGGGCGTGCGCACTATCCCGAACGTGGCGGTGACGCTCGACTCCTTCTACTACACGAGCACCTATCCACACCTGGCTTCGAGCAAGCGTCCGGTGTGGATAGTGAATACGGGACCTGGTGCGATCTCGGCGAGACCCGTGCAGAGCGAGGAAGTCAATCCGCCCGGTGGCGCGGAAACCGCGTATGTGAACACGTGGGCGCTTGGGCCGCTGGCGCCACACGCCATCAAGCGCTTCGTGTGGCGCGTGACGCCGGTGAAGGCTGGAGTGCACGTGGTGCGCTACGCCGTATCTGCAGGGCTCGACGGCAAGGCGCTTGCACGTCTCGCCGGGGGAGGACTGGCTGTGGGACGCTTCGTTGCTGCAATTGCGCCCGCTCCCCCGCCAACGCACGTGAACCCGGAAACCGGCCGGGTAACGGCGGGGCCTGCGCCCGCTTCCGTTGTGCCGCAGCCGGCCTCCGAATAGGCGTCCTCGCAAGGCCGTTTGGCCGCGTGTCTAAAGATGGCGCGTGAGGTTTCGCCAGTTGAGCGACACCCGGGCGGCGCTCGAGGTTTACGATGCGACTCCGCCTCATGCCCAGAACTCAGACCAGGAGGAATTGAGCCAGCCCATGCCAAAGAGCCGCCAGCAGAACGTTACAGCCGCGCAGTGGAGCGCCAACGGGAGCGCGCTCGGCTCACTTGACCTGACCCTTCCCGGCAACCAGATCTTCGCATCGAACGTATTCAGCGTGGCGGTGCAGCGTCGCCGCTTGCCCAAGCACGTGTTCAAGGCGCTGCAGCGCACGATGGACCGCGGCGAGGCGCTCGATACGACACTCGCGGACGCGGTTGCGCAGGCGATGAAGGAATGGGCGATGGAGAAGGGCGCGACCCACTACACGCACTGGTTTCAGCCGCTGACAGGGTCGACCGCTGAGAAGCACGACTCCTTCTACGGGCCGGCGGGCGACGGCACCGCGATCGCCGACTTCTCCGGCAAGGAGCTGATTCAGGGCGAGCCGGACGCCTCCAGCTTCCCCACGGGTGGCATCAGGGCGACGTTCGAGGCGCGCGGCTACACCGCCTGGGACCCGACCTCGCCGGCGTTCATCCTCGAGAACCCCAACGGCGCGTTGTTGTGCATTCCGACGGCGTTCACTTCCTGGACGGGCGAGGCGCTCGACAACAAGATCCCGCTGCTGCGCTCGATGGATGCGCTGTCGGGCGCCGCCATGGGCGCGCTCGAGCTGCTCGGCACGGATGAGGCTACGCGCGTGTTCACGACGATTGGCTGTGAGCAGGAGTACTTCCTGATTGACGAGCAGTACTACTTCGAGCGCCCCGACCTGTTGACGACGGGGCGCACGCTGTACGGCGCCAAGCCGCCGAAGGGGCACGAGCTCGACGACCACTACTTCGGGTCGATCCCGGAGCGCATCCTGGCTTACATGCTCGACTGCGAGGTTGAGCTTGCAAAGCTCGGGGTGCCGATCAAGACGCGCCACAACGAGGTTGCGCCAAACCAGTTCGAGGTTGCGCCGATCTTCGAGAACTCGAACGTGGGCGCCGACCACCAGATGCTGACGATGCAGATCCTGCAGAACACCGCGCGCCGTTATGGGCTTATGTGCCTGCTGCACGAGAAGCCCTTCGCAGGTGTGAACGGGTCGGGCAAGCACAACAACTGGTCGATGAGCACCGACACCGGCCTGAACCTGCTTGATCCGGGCGATACGCCTGAGGACAACCTGAAGTTCCTGTTCTTCTGCGCGGCGGTGATTCGCGCGGTGAACAAGCATCAGGCGCTGCTGCGGGCATCGATTGCCAACGCCGGCCAAGACCACAGGCTTGGCGCGAACGAGGCGCCTCCGGCGATCATCTCGATCTTCCTGGGCGCCGATCTGGAGAAGGTGTTCACGGCGATCGAGGCGGGCAAGGTGCAGGCGTCGAAGCCTGGGTCGTTCCTCGGTCTCGGGACGCCCGTGCTGCCGCCGCTGCCGCTTCATGGCGGCGACCGCAACCGCACGAGCCCGTTCGCCTTCACCGGCAACAAGTTCGAGTTCCGGGCGCTCGGCTCGAGCCAGTCGCCGGCGTTGCCGAACACTGTGCTGAACACGATTGTGGCTGAGTCGATTGACGAGCTGTCGGCTGCGCTGAAGACGGCTCTAAAGAGCTCGGGCGGCAGCCTCGAGAAGGCAGTGACGAAGATAGTGAAGGACGTGTGGTCGGCGAACAAGCAGGTTGTGTTCGACGGAGACGGGTATTCCGAGGCGTGGCACGCAGAGGCCGAGAAGCGCGGTTTGGCGAACCTGCCCACGACACCGGATGCACTGCCGTGGCTCGTCGACAAGCAGACGGTGGCGGCGTTCAAGAAGTACAAAGTGCTCTCAAAGCGCGAGCTCGAGTCACGCTATGAGGTGTTCACAGAGCAGTATGCGGTGAACCTCAACATCGAGTCCGAGACGGCGGCGCAGATCGCGCGCACGATGCTGCTGCCGGCGGCGGTGCGCTACCTGGGCGAGCTGAAGGCCACGGGGCTCGACGAGCTGATCGCCGAGGTGGAGCCGCTCGTGAAGGAGTTCCACTACGCGCTCGTGAAGCTCGAGGACGCCAACCTGAGCGACAACCAGCCGGACGCCTCGGCGATGAAGTGGGCGACCTACATGCGCGACACGGTCATCCCCGCCATGGACGACGCGCGCGAGACGGCTGACCGCCTGGAGAAGCTGGTCGCGGATGATCTGTGGCCGCTGCCGAAGTACTCGGAGATGCTTTTCATTAAGTAGTGCAGCGATGCCTGGGGCGACCCTGACACACTCGTGTCAAGGTTGCCCCGGGCGCTGCTAGCATCCCAGCGGATGCCCGCACGTGACTATCTGGAGGCGGTGCGCAGCCACGTCGTTGTCTACGACGGCGGCATGGGCGCAACGCTCGAGCAGTTCGACCTGACCCAGGAGGATTACGGCGGGTTGCAGGGCAAGTGCCATGAGGCGCTCGTTCTGAACAGGCCGGATGTGATCGAGGGTGTGCACGCCTCGATGATCGAGGCTGGGGCGGAAGTGCTCGAGACCGACACTTTCCAGGCCTCACGCCTGAAGCTCGAGGAGTGGGGCCTCGCGGACTACACGGTTGAGGTCAACACGAAGGCCGCTGAAATCGCGCGCAAAGCCGCCGGCGAGAGCCGCTTCGTGGCGGGCTCGATCGGGCCGACGGGCTTCCTGCCGGCCTCTGAAGACCCCACGCTCGGACAGATCCGCTTCGGGGATCTGGTGGAGGTGTTCACCGAGCAGGCTGAGGGATTGATTGATGGAGGGGTCGATCTACTGATAATCGAGACGGCTCAGGACATCCTCGAGGTCAAGGCTGCGGTGTTCGGCGCGCGGGCGGCGTTCAAGAGCACCGGTAGGACACTCCCGATCCACACCTCCGTGTCACTTTTGCCCAATGGCGGCAAGATGCTGCTTGGAACGGATATATCAGCGGTGTTGTGCACGCTTGAGGCGCTCACGGTGGACGTGATTGGGTTGAACTGCTCCACCGGCCCACAGGACATGCGTGACGCCATCCGCTTCCTTGGTGAATTCTGCCCAGTAGCGGTGGCCTGCATCCCGAATGCAGGGTTGCCGCTACAGGGCCCCGATGGGGAGACGATCTTCCCGGAGAAGCCCGAGCCGCTTGCAGAGGCGCTCGGCGAGTTCGTGGAGCGCTACGGCGTGGGCGTTGTGGGCGGCTGCTGCGGCACCACCCCTGAGCACATTCGCGCGATTGCAGAGCGCGTAGGCGGCAAGGCCGTTGGACCGCGTCCTGCTCCGCGCGCTCCCCACCTTTCCTCGATGATTGCGGCGACCACGCTCGTGCAGGAGCCGCGGCCCACGATGGTTGGCGAGCGCGTCAACTCTCAAGGCTCGCGCAAGGCCAAGGAGCTGCTGCTCGCCGACGACTACGACGGGCTGGTGCAGATAGCTGAGGACCAGGTGACCGGTGGAGCGCACGTGCTCGACCTGTGCGTGGCGCTGACGGAGCGTGTGGATGAGGACGAACAGATGCGACTGTTGGCAAAGCGCATCTCACTGACCCAGGAGCCCCCGATCCAGATCGACTCGACCGAGCCTGAGGTGATCGAACGGGCGCTCGAGCAGATTCCGGGCAGGGCGATCGTGAACTCGGTGAACCTCGAGGCGGGCCGGGACAAGCTAGACCGAGTGACGCCGGTGGCGCTCGCGCACGGCGCCGCGCTGATCGCGCTCACGATCGACGAGGTGGGGATGGCGAAGACCGCTCAGCGCAAGGTGGAGATAGCGCAGCGCATCCGCGACCTCTGCTGCGAGGAGCATGGCCTTGACCCGCAGGTGCTGATCTTCGACTGCCTCACCTTCACGCTCACCACCGGCGATGAGGAGTGGCGGCCCTCGGCGGTTGAGACGATCGAGGGCATCCGGCGCATCAAGGCGGAGATCCCCGGCGTGAAGACCTCGCTGGGAGTGTCGAACGTGTCATTCGGTGTGTCCCCCGGCGCGCGGGCGGTGCTCAACTCGGTGTTCCTGCATCACTGCGTGGAGGCGGGGCTTGACCTAGCGATGGTCAACCCCAACCACATCACGCCCTACTCCGAGATCTCAGACCAAGAGCGCGAGCTCGCGGATGACCTCGTGTTCAACCGCCGCGAGGATGCGCTCGAGCAGTTCATCGGTCACTTCGAGTCAAAGGGCGAGGAGGAGACCCAGACGACCGCCAACCCCACCGAGGGGATGGGGCCCGAGGAGGCGCTTCACTTCCACCTCCTGCGTCGCCGCAAGGAGGGGGTTGAGGATTGGATCGACGCCTCGGTGGAGAAGATCGGAGCGGTGCCCACGCTCAACGAGGTTTTGTTGCCGGCCATGAAGGAGGTGGGCGACAAGTTCGGCGCCGGTGAACTGATCCTCCCGTTCGTGCTCCAGTCCGCCGAGGTGATGAAGAAGGCGGTGGCACGGCTTGAGAACTATCTCGACAAGATCGAGGGCTACACGAAGGGCACGGTGGTGCTTGCAACCGTGTTCGGCGACGTGCACGACATCGGCAAGTCGCTTGTGAACACGATCCTCACCAATAACGGCTACACCGTGATCGATCTCGGCAAGCAGGTGCCTATTCAGAGGATTCTCGACGCCGCCCAGGAGCACGAGGCGACAGCGATCGGGCTGAGCGCGCTGCTCGTGTCCACCTCCAAGCAGATGCCGGCGTGCATCCAGGAGCTGCACTCCAAGGGGTTGCAATACCCGGTGTTGATCGGCGGCGCAGCCATCAACCGTGCCTTCAGCTACCGCGCGCTGTATCCGGGCGGCAAGGAATCGGACGAGCAGTACGGGCCGGGCGTGTTCTATTGCAAGGACGCGTTTGAGGGACTCTCGGTGATGGATCAGCTGATCGACACCGGCGCGCACGACGCTCTCTTGGAGAAGCTGCGTACCGGGGCTACGGCCTTCCGTGCAAAGGGGGAGGAGCCCGTTGAGGTGCTCAACTTCGCTGATGACTCTGTGCGCTCTAACGCCAGCGTGAACGACCCCATACCCACCCCTCCCTGGTGGGGTGTGCAAGAGGTGCCGGTGGACCTGAATGAGGTGTACAGCCACCTCGACACGCACGTGCTGTTCAAGCTGCACTGGGGCGGCAAGGGCGTGAAGGGCGAGGCATGGCGGGAGCTTGTCGAGGGGAACTTCCGCCCACGCCTCGAGCGCATGTGGGCAGAGCAGGACTACTTGCACCCGCGGGCGCTGCTCGGCTTCTTCCCCTGCTATGCGCTCGGCAACGACATCGTGGTGCTCGACCCAGATGTGGCCGGCCCTGATCCCACGCTCGACCCGGCTGATCCCGCCTCTTCATCATCTTCAAAGGGGAATCCCACGAAGTGGGATTCCCGGGTTCCCCCTAGGGAGCTCACACGCTTCGTGTGCCCGCGCCAGCCGAAGGGCGACCGTATCTGCTTGGCGGACTTCTACCGGCCGGCCGTCGATGGAAAGCCGCCCCCCGAGCTGGATGTGATTGCCGTACAGGCGGTGACCGTGGGCTCAGAGGTGACCGAGCTGATGGCAAAGCTCGAGTCAGACGGCGAGTTCGCCGAGCAGCTGTTCGTGCACGGCCTCGGCGTGCAGACGGCGGAGGGACTAGCCGAGTGGCTGCACTACCGCGCGCGCGAGATGCTCCAGATTCCAGTGACGCAGGGCAGGCGTTATTCGTGGGGCTACCCCGCCGTGCCCGAGCAGTCGGAGCACCTGAAGGTTGAGAAGCTGCTCGGCCTCGAGCAGATCGGCATGACGATCTCAGACGGCTACGCCCCCATCCCCGAGCAGTCGACGCTCGCGCTGATCGCCCACCACCACCAGGCGATCTACTTCGGCACGCGCCAGGGGCGCCTGCTGCCAGACGGCTCGCCCGACGACATCATCAAGGGCTCCTACCGCGACCCCTCCCTGTTCGGCGAGCTCGACGACGTCGACCCGCCGGAGGGAGCGGTTGAGCAAGAGGATCAGCCGGCTGTAGCGTCCTGAAGCTCGCCGGACTCGTCCCTTCTCAGGACCCCCTGTCGGACAAGGGGGTATGGCAAAAGAAGATTGGTGAAGTGATCGCAATGCTCGAGAAGCACGGCTGGAGGCAGGTTCGCCAGAGCGGGAGTCATCGCCACTTCAAGCATCTCGATCATCCGCGAATGGTTACAGTCGCCGGCAAGCAAAGCGATACGATTAGCGTCGGTCAGCTGGCCGATATCAGACGCAAGTCTGGGATTAAGGAGTTGCGATGACGGAGTACCTAGTTCTCTACGAGACCACGGAGGATGGCGGCTGGGGAGCGTATTCACCTGACCTGCCTGGCTGCATCGCAACCGGTAGGACCAGGGCCGAAGTCGAGACGCTCATGCGCGAAGCACTACCGATGCACATCGAAATGATGCGCGAGTCTGGAGAGCCAATACCTGAGCCTGGCCACTTGGCTGAATTGGTCAGCGTCTAGACGGCCTGCTCAGCGATCAATGCAAGCTTGCCTGCGCGATCCAGTCGCTTGATGCGTGCCTCCTCGCGGCGAGCTGCGCTGCGATCGGTCATCGGCAACGCCACCGCCAGTTCCACCGGCAGCCGGCTGGCGGTGTAGCGACTGCCCTTGCCGGCGGAGTGTCTAGCCAGCCGGCGCTCTAGGTCTATTGTCCAGCCTGTGTAAAGTGACCCGTCGCAGCAGCGCAACATGTAGACCCAAGCGTCATCCATCAGTTCCGATTCTGCACTGCGAACCCGGCTCCTGCGAGATTTGTGCTCGTCCTCAGGACTGCACCCTCGACCGGGCGCGACGGGAGCTTGCCCCGGGCAGCGGTCCAAGCTTCACCGGTGTTGCGTGCATGGTGCGCAGGCGCACGTCCTTCCAGGAGAGACCCTCGTTGACGAGCGCGGGCGTGCCCATGATCACCGCGGTGGCGACCTCGACGGCCTGCAGCACGATGCCGTAGGCGAGCGCGTCGGCGGAGGGAACGTGGTAGGCGCCGGCCAGGACCGCGACGCATGCCGCCTGGAAGACGCCAACATTGGAGGGGGTGGCTGGGATCACCGCGGTTACGTTGACCGCGAACAGCACTGCAGCGGCAGCCCCGAAGCCCGCCTTGCCGGTGAGGCCGAGCGCCGCCAGCAGCAGCCAGCACGCAAGCCACTGAAGCCCCCAGGCGGAGAGCTGGAGCAGGGTTGCAGACGCTGCTTGACGGGGATTGCGAAAGACGCGCAGGCCGGCCCGTACGCGCAGAAGCGCCGCGCGCACATTCGTGAGCAGTCGACCGAGGCGCTCGGAGCGTGAGACGGCTGCGCGCGGGACGAGCACCGGCGCCAGCAGCAGCACGACTAGCGCAGCCAGCGGCGCGAGCGCGACCGCCAACAGCGCGCTCGTGTGGTTGCCGGCGAAGCTCACGCTCGAGAGCATCACACCGCCGAGGATGCTTAGCGCAAGCAGGTTCAGCAGCGTTTGAGACACCATCGTGCCGAGCACAACCGGCAGGGTTTCCCGCGCACGGCCGAGACGGCGCGCGACGATCAGCGCACGTGAGGGCTCACCGAGACGAGCTGGCAGCGTGGCGGACATCAACACGCCGATGAAGGTCCCTTGCAATGCATCTCTGCGCCGCGCCACGCGCCAGGTTGGGGCTGCCTTGAGG